>NZ_JBHWLY010000012.1:21059-67264 GCF_042730435.1 Nocardioides sp. NPDC059952
GCCCCCCCCCGGGCCCCCCCGCGCCCCCTGGGGCCGCCCCCCGGGGGGGGGGTTTGTTATGTTGCGGGGGCATTACCCCCCACTCTCAGCTTCACAACCCAGCTCAGCCGGTCACCAGGACGACCTTCCCCGTCGTCTCACGGTTCTCGAGGGCGGCGTGGGCCGCCGCGGCTTCGGCCAGGGGGAAGGCGGAGCCGACGTACGGCTTCCGCGTGCCGTCCGCGGCGGCCTCGAGCGAGGCCTGCTCGAACTCCTTGATCCGGCCCTGGACCCAGGGGCCGAGGATGTCGACGATCTTCGCGGCGCCCTCGTAGCCGTCCTGGTCACCGGAGAACCGAACCATCCGCCCGTCGTTCTCGAGGAGGGCGTAGACCTGCCTGGGTACGTCACCCCCGACTCCGTCGAGAAGCACCGTGATCCGGGGCTCCTCTTCTCGAAGGGTCTCGAGCCAGCCGTCGCGTCGGTAGTCGATGGCCGTCTGCGCACCGAAGCCACGGGCGATCTCGAGCTTGGCGCCGGACCCCGCGAGGCCGACCGCGCGAGCGCCCGCGTTGCGGATGCTCTGGAGCAGGATCGCGCCCATGCCACCGGCGGCCGAGGTGACCACGACGACGTCGTCGGGAGTGATCTGGGCGGCTTCGAGCACCGCGGCCGAGGTGCGGCCGGTGCCGATCGCGGCCACGGCCTCGGCCGACTCGAGCCCGTCGGGGCGTAGGTAGAGCTGTGTCTCGTCGGCGACCGCGAGCTCGGCGTAGCCGCCGCTGCTTCCCGGCCCGAGGTGCGCGACGACCTTCGCGCCCAGCCAGGCCTCGTCGGTGCCCTCACCGACCGCGTCGACCACGCCGGCAACTTCACGGCCGGGAGTCATCGGGAGCTCCGGTCGGGGCATCGTGGGTGGTAGGTCGGCCGCCCGGATCGAGGTGTCGAGGCGGTGGATGCCCGCGGCCTCCACCCTGATGCGTACCTGGCCCGGGCCTGGTGTCGGGTCGGGCACCTCCTCGAGGCGCAGGACCTCCGGGCCGCCGAACTCGTGCTGTCTGATCGCTCGCATGTCTCGAGTCAACATGCTCAAGCTCACTTGAGGTCAAGGGGTTTCCCCAGGCCCTGGATGAGCTCAGGCCTCAGGCGAGCTCCGTGATCGGCCGGAGCACCACAGCGACATCGCGCGCCAGCCGTACGCGACGGAGCAGCTCCTCCGCATCCGGCTCCACGTCGGTGGTGACCGTGATCGCGTCGTCACGGGCCACCACCCACAGCCGCTCGTCGACGACGTGGCTGGCGAACCGGGCCAGTGAGCGGGCGTGCTCCTCCTCGGCGGCGATGACGGCACCGTCGGGCGTGGTCACGTTGGTCTTGGCACGGAACTCCGGCGGGAAGAAGACCGGCGTGGGCACCCGGCCGGTGCCGGCGTTGCCGGAGCCCGGCGAGAGGCCGATCATCGCGGCCGTCTTCGGCAGGTGGGCGGGGACCCGCACCACGACCCAGCGTGCCGGCCGCCAAGGACCTTTCCCAGGAGACGCCTTGCCATGCCAGTACTCGACGAGGATCCCGTCGCACGTGCCGTCGACGACGAAGTCACAGCGTTCGGCGCGTACGTCCGGCCCGAGCACCTCCCACCGCACCGGCCGCTGCGCGGCGGCCTTGCCGGTCACCACCGGCCAGCCGAACGTCTGCGCCGCTCGGGTCACGCTGTCGCGCCGCTCCTTCGTCAGCCGGGCGACAGACGCTCGCGGCGCCTGGGACGGCGTCGCGAGCGGTCTCTCTGAGTAGACCCCCCTCGGCATGCGCCCCATCGTAGGCTCACGGACCACGGGATTTCGGGAAGGCGAAACCGAATTTCCTATGCCACGCGGTTTGATGGGTGCGTGCTGTTCCCCAACGCCGACCTCGAACGCATCCGCACCGGCGAGGTCGACCTCGCCTTCCGCCGCTGGAAACGTCCGATGCACGTCGCGGGCGGCCGCCAGCGCACCCGGATCGGCGTGGTCGAGTTCGTCTCCGTCGCGCCGGTCTCCCCCGGCTCGCTGACCGAGGACGATGCCCGTCGGGCGGGCACCACGCTTGCCTCGCTGTTGGCGTTTCTGTCTCGCAAGGACGGCGAGGTCTATCGCATCGAGATGCGCTTCGGGGGCGACGACGAGCGTGTCGCTCTGCGTGCGAAGCGCCCCGGGAAGAAGGAGACCGCCGCGCTGATCGCGAAGCTGGCCGACATGGACCGGCGCAGCCGTCGCGGCCCGTGGACGCGCGAGCACCTGGAGCTCATCGAAGCCCGGCCCGGTGAGCTGGCCGAGACGATCGCGGCCTCGATCGGACGGGAGAAGAAGCCGTTCAAGGCCGACATCCGCCGGCTCAAGGAGCTCGGTCTCACCGAGTCACTCCCCGTCGGCTACCGCCTCTCGCTGCGTGGGCGGGCGGTGCTTCGGGCGCTGCGGGCGTGAGGCTGCTCCTTCGTCACGGTATGCAGGGAAAAGCACACATCCCTCGCGGAGCTCCGCGAGGGATGTGCGACTTCGTCTGCATACCCTTCGACAAGCTCAGGACACCGCCTTGACGAAGGAACGCGCCGATCAGCCCAGGTCCGTGGCGAAGAGATCGTCCTCGGTCTCGCGCCGGACGATGACCCGCGACTCGCCGTCGCGGACCGCGACGACCGGAGGCCGCAGGGCGTGGTTGTAGTTGGAGGCCATCGAGCGGCCGTAGGCACCGGTGCCGGGGACCGCGATCAGGTCGCCGGGGGCGATGTCAGCCGGCAGGAACTCGTGCTTGACCACGATGTCCCCGGCCTCGCAGTGCTTGCCGACGACCCGGCCGAGCACCGGCCCGGCGGACGAGGCCCGGCCGGCGAGGGTCGCGGAGTAGTCGGCGTCGTAGAGGGCGGTGCGGATGTTGTCGCTCATCCCGCCGTCGACGCTGACATAGGTCCGGGTGACGCCGCCGTCGAGGGCGACCTCCTTGACGGTGCCGACCGTGTAGACGGTGCACATCGAGGGCCCGACGATCGCGCGGCCCGGCTCGATCGAGAGGTGCGGCACCGCGAGGCCGAAGCCACGGCACTCGTGCTCGACGATCGCGGTGAGCTCCTCGGCCAGGGCCTTGGGCGTCGAGGGGTCGTCCTGGGTGGTGTAGGCGATGCCGAAGCCACCGCCGAGGTCCATCTCGGGCAGCTCGGTGCCGAGCTCGTCGCGGATCCGGGCCTGCAGCGCCAGCACCCGCCGCGCGGCGACCTCGAACCCGGAGGAGTCGAAGATCTGGGACCCGATGTGGGAGTGCAGCCCGCGCATCTCGACGTTCGGAGCGTCCAGCAGCCGGCGTACGGCCTCGAAGGCGTCGCCCGACGAGATCGAGAAGCCGAACTTCTGGTCCTCGTGGGCGGTGGCAATGTATTCGTGGGTGTGGGCCTCGACGCCGGCGGTCACCCGCACCATCACCCGGGCGGTGATGCCGGTCTCGGCGGCGATCTCGGCGACCCGCTCGACCTCGTGGAAGGAGTCGACGATGATCCGTCCGACGCCCGCGACGATCGCCCGGCGCAGCTCCATCGGGGTCTTGTTGTTGCCGTGGTAGCCGATGCGTGCGGGGTCGACCTCGGCCCGCAGCGCCACCGACAGCTCGCCGTTGGAGCAGACGTCGAGGCTGAGCCCCTCCTGCGCCACCCAGCGCGCCACCTCGGTGCACAGGAACGCCTTGCCGGCGTAGTAGACGTCGTAGCCCGTGAAGGCGTCACGGAACGCGCGGGCGCGCTCGCGGAAGTCGGCCTCGTCCAAGACGTACGCAGGGGTGTTGATGTTCGCGACCAGGTCGGGCACCGCGACGCCACCGACGGTGAGGACGCCGCTCGCGTCCTTCTCCGCCGTCGCCGACCACAGCGCGGGCACGAGGGCGTTGACGTCGTCCGGGGTCTTCAGCCACACCGGCGAGGTGCCGGTGAACGAGCCCGGGGAGCTGTGGCTGCTCACATCCGCTCCGGGGCGGAGACACCGAGCAGACCGAGGCCGTTGGCGAAGACGGTGCGGGCGGCGGAGACGAGCGCCAGCCGGGCCAGGTTGACGGGCGCCACCGGCTCGTCGCCCTTGGGCAGCATCCGGCAGTCGTCATCGTCGTACCAGCGGTGGAAGATCCCGGCGGTGTCCTCCAGGTAGCGGGCGACGCGGTGCGGCTCGCGCAGCTCGGCGGCAGTCGCGACCACACGCGGCAGCTCGGCCAGCGCACGCAGCAGCTCGCCCTCGCGCTCGTGGACGAGCAGCGACGGGTCGAAGGTCTCGAGGTCGATCGCCATGCCGTGGTCGGCGGCGTTGGCCATCATCCGGCACGTGCGCGCGTGGACGTACTGCACGTAGTAGACCGGGTTGGCGCTGTCGGCCTTGGCCCACAGGTCCAGGTCGATGTCGATGTTGGAGTCGCTGGAGTAGCGGGCCAGCGCATAGCGGGCCGCGTCCACGCCGATCGCCTCGACGATGTCGTCGATGGTGACCACGGTGCCGGCACGCTTCGACATCCGCATCGGCTGGCCGTCCCTGAGGAGGTTGACCATCTGGCCGATCAGGATCTCGAGGTTCTCGTGGGGCGTGTCGCCGAAGGCGGCGCACATCGCCATCATCCGGCCGACGTAGCCGTGGTGGTCGGCGCCCAGCATGATGAAGCACCGGTCGAAGCCGCGCTCGCGCTTGTCGAGGTAGTAGGCCAGGTCGCCGGAGAAGTAGGCCCCGTTGCCGTCTGCCTTGATGACGACGCGGTCCTTGTCGTCACCGAACTTCTCGGTCGCCAGCCAGATCGCGCCGTCCTTCTCATAGACGTTGCCGAGCTCGCGGAGCTTCTCGATGGCGCGCTCCACGGCCCCGGACTTGTGGAGGTTGTCCTCGTGGAAGTAGACGTCGAAGTCGACGTTGAAGTCGTGCAGGCTCTGCTTGATCTCGGCGAACATCAGCTCCACGCCGATCGACCGGAAGACCTCCTGCGGGTCGTCGCTCTCGAGCGCGTTCGGCTCCTTGGCGAGGACCTGCTTGGCGATCTCCTCGATGTACGCACCGCCGTAGCCGTCCTCCGGGACCGGCTGGCCCTGGGCCCAGGCGAGCAGGCTCCGCGCGAAGCGGTCGATCTGGCCGCCGTGGTCGTTGAAGTAGTACTCCCGGGTGACCTCTGCGCCGGACGCCTCCAGGACACGACCGAGCGCGTCCCCGACCGCGGCCCAGCGGACACCACCGAGGTGCAGCGGGCCGGTCGGGTTCGCTGAGACGAACTCCAGGTTGATGTTGTGGCCGGTGAAGGTCTCGTTGTTGCCGTACGCAGCCCCAGCGGTGACGATCTCGCCCGCCAGCTTGCCCTGGGCACCGGCCTCGACGGAGATGTTCAGGAAGCCCGGGCCGGCGATCTCGACGTCCGCGATCCCGTCGGTCGCCTTCAGCTTCTCGGCGACCTGCTCCCCCAGCGCGCGCGGGTTCATCCCCGCCTTCTTGGCCAGCTGCAGCGCCACGTTGGTGGCGTAGTCGCCGTGGCCCTTCTGCCGGGGTCGCTCCACCGTGACAGTGCTCGGAACGCCGTCGGGAAGGGTGATCGCACCCTCATCGACGAGCGCGGTGAGGACATCGACGACCGCGGTGGAAAGCTGCTCAGGAGTCACGGGGTCCAGCGTATAAGTGTGAGTCGGTTTCCTCGTTATCCGTCCCAGCCTGTAGGGTTCCCTCTGCACTGCTCAGGCGGTGCACCGCCTCCGTAGCTCAGGGGATAGAGCGCCGGTTTCCGGTACCGTAGGCCGCAGGTTCGATTCCTGCCGGGGGCACAGTTGAAACCGCTGGGTGACCAGCGGTTTCTTTCATTTCTCGTCGATAACCGGCAGCGGCCGAGGCCGTCGACATGCCATCCTGTGGCCAGCATGGACAAGACAGATGTACGCCGCTCGAAGCGGCTCTCCCAGGTGCTGAGGCACCGACCCGGGTCCGTGGGCATCGAGCTGGACCCGCAGGGCTGGGTGGCCCTGCCCGCCCTCCTGGACGCGCTCGCCACCCACGGCACCCCGATGACTCGCGACGACATCGACCGGGTCGTCCTCGGCAACGACAAGCAACGCTTCGAGATCGACGCGCCGCTGGACCGGATCCGGGCGAGGCAGGGACACACCGTCGCGGTGGACCTGGCTCTCGCCCCCTCCGATCCGCCGGCGGTGCTCTTCCACGGCACACCACGCGCCAACATCGAATCGATCCTCGCCACCGGCCTCGACCGCCGCCGGCGGCACCACGTCCACCTCTCCCCCGACCGCGAGACCGCAGAGCGCGTCGGCGCCCGCCGCGGTGACTTCGTCGTCTTCCGGGTCGACGCGGCCGCGATGCACGCCGCCGGACTCATCTTCTGGCGCACCGACAACGACGTCTGGCTGACGGATACGGTGCCCGCGCCCTATCTCGCGCTAGATCTCTGAGGCGCCTGCCGGGTCAGAGACCCTCGGCGAGGGTGTGGGCGACGAGGGCGTTGGCGTGACCGTGCCCGAGGGCGTACTCGCTCTTCAGGTGGGCCACGATCTGCATGTGCTTGGTGATCCCGCACTCGCGGATGATCTGCTGCCACTCCGCGATCGGGCGGCCGTACTTCTTCTCGATGGACGGGAAGTAGGCGGCGGGGCCCTTCACCTGGTCGGTCATCTCTGGTCTCCTTGGGTGCATCGTGGCGACGATCGCCACTGCCTACGCGTCGAACCGAGCATGACCGCTTCGACACGACCACAACAGAAATTCGGGAGACCCACGTGACCAGCTATCCCCCAGCCCCCTGGAACATGCACGGATCGATGTGGCTCTCGGTCTACCGGCTCGCCGACGACGCCGACGCGCAGCACCCGAAGGGCATCTACGCCGTCGCCCTGGTCGACTACACCGAGCCGAGCCCGCTGACCTACCACGAGCTCCTCTCGGCCCGGGTGATCACCGCGTCCAACGGGAAGAAGGCGGTGAGCGTCGTCGACATCTGGGTGGACTCCCCCGACTCCGTGGCCGGCGGCCGTACGTTGTGGGCGATCCCGAAGGGGCTGGCCAAGTTCAGCGGAGGGTCGTCCACCAAGGGACCGGTGGCGACCCACACCTGGGAGGCGAGCTACGACGAGGGTCCGATCGCGACGGCCAAGTTCAACGATGTCACCCAGATCGCTCCGCGCCTGCCGATGCAGGGCAACGTGGAGCAGCCGGGCATCGAGGAGCACCCCGACACCGCCTGGCTCACCATGAAAGGCCGCGCCAAGCTCCTGCCCGCGCGCGGGAGCTGGAGCTTCGACCCCGACGGCCCGCTCGCCTACCTCCGCGATGCCACCAAGCTCGGCTCCTTCCGTGGCAAGGGTTTCGAGATCGCCTTCGGCTGAGTCCTGAGTGTCGGTGGTCGCGAGTAGCGTCGATGGGCATGAACGCACTCCACATCGACTATCTCGAGCTCGCGGTCACCGACCTCCCGAGCTCGCGCACCTTCTACGAGTCCGCTTTCGGCTGGTCCTTCAACGACTACGGCGGGATGTACGCCGGGATCGCGGGGCCCGACGGCAACGACGAGGACGGCGGGATGTACGCCTCCGAGACTTCCGTCGCCCCGCTCCCGTTGATCCGCTCGAACGACCTCGAGGCCGCGGTCGCGGCTGTCGAGAAGGCCGGCGGCACGATCACCGAGGCGCCCTACGACTACCCCGGCGGGCGTCGGTTCATCTTCACCGACCCGTCCGGGAACCGGCTCGGCGTCTACCAACCCGCGGGATAGTCCTTAAACCTAAGGCTCGACCGAATTACCGGGACCGCCCTAGACTCCGACCGCATGACCGACGCTACGCCGGCTCTGCTCGCGTATCTGTCCCGGTGGCTCGATGAGCCCCAGGGCGATCGCGACGCGGAGGCCGTTCTCTGGGGGAGAGTTGCGAAGGTGAGCGAAGAGGCCGGCGAGGCCATCTCCGCACTCATCGGAGCCACCGGACAGAACCCTCGACCGCACCCACTCTTGGGCAACACCCACAGCTACGACGACGTCGTCGACGAGCTCCTCGACGTTGCGATCACCGCGATGACCGCGGTCGAGCACGCGGGCGTCCCCACCTAGGCCCTCTTCTTGTTGGCCTGCCGCTTCGCAGCCTTCCGCTGGGCGCGCAGCCGGCGCTCCTCGGCGTACATCGCCTCGGCCTCCTCGAGCGTGGGGGCCGAGCCGCCGTACGCCTTCGGCAGCCACCACGAGCCCGAGGGCTGCTCGTCGGCGGGGTGTGCCTTGATCAGCCGGTCGAGCATGGCCTCCATCTGCGACTTGAGCGCCGCGGTCTCCGCGGCCGGGTCCTCCCCGGTCACCGGCAGCGGCGGGCCGATCTCGATGCCGATCGTCTTGTGACGCGACAGGTCGACCTTCTGACCCTTGGTCATGATCCGCTGGGTGCCCCACAGCACGACCGGGATCAGCGGGACCCCGGCGTCGGCGGCGATGCGTACGGTGCCGGTCTTGAGGTCCTTGATCAGGAACGAGCGGGAGATCGTGGCCTCGGGGAAGATCCCGACGACCTCACCGTCCTTGAGGTATTCGACGGCCTTCTTCATGCCCGCCGCCCCGTAGCTGCGGTCGATCGGGATGTGGTGGAACGAGCGCATCACCGGGCCGCCGACGGGGTGGTCGAAGACCTCCTTCTTGGCGATGAACCGGGTCAGCCGGCCGCGCTCGGCCCCGGGGAACCCGGCCATGACGTAGTCGACGAAGGAGAGGTGGTTGACCGCCAGCAGGGCACCGCCCGACTCGGGGATGTGCTCCGCGCCGGTCATGTTGATCTTGATGTCGCCGAGCTTGAACCAGGTGCGAGCCGCGGCGATCGTGACCGGATAGCTGATGTCCATGGGGCGAATCGTGTCACGTCGGTGTGAACGCGGCCCGACTAGCCTCGCCGGTGTGAGCACGCTTTACGTGACGACCACCGACGGGCTCCGGCTGGCCGTCACCGACTTCGGGTCTCCCGGCGACACCCACCCGACGCTGGTCTGCGTCCACGGCTACCCCGACAACGCCAGCGTCTGGCTCCCGCTGGTGAGGATCCTCGGCAGCGAGCTGCGGATGGTGACCTACGACGTACGCGGCCACGGCAGCTCGCAGGCGCCGGCGACGCGCGAGGGCTATCTGATCGAGCGGCTCAACGCCGACCTGCAGTCCGTCATCGACGCGGTCAGCCCGTCGTCACCGGTGCACCTGCTGGCCCACGACTGGGGCTCGACCCAGACCTGGGAGGCGGTCGCCGGCAACGTACCGTCCGAGCGGATCGCGTCGTTCACCTCGATCTCAGGACCGAGCCTCGACCAGACCGGGGCCTGGCTGCGTACGCCCGGCAGGACCGCCCGCGGCGTCCTCGAGCGCCTCAAGCAGGGCGCCGAGGCCGCCTACATCGGGTTCTTCCAGGCACCGCTGCTCCCCGAGCTCGCCTGGCGCTCCGGCGTCCTCGACCGGATCGTCGGCGGCTCGGCCGTCGACCGCACCCGGGCCGACCGGATCAACGGCCTCGAGCTCTATCGCGCCAACGCCATCGCTCGAATGAGACGCCCGCGGCCACGGCCGGTCACCGTCCCGGTCCAGGTCATCGCCCCGGTCGGTGACGTCTACGTCAGCCGGGCACTGGCGACCGAGGCTCCGCAGCCGTACGTCGCGGACCTGACGGTCCGCAAGGTCGCCGGCTCACACTGGGTGGTCGCGGATCATCCCGAGCGGATCGCTCCGCTGGTGCGCGACTTCGTCGCCGCGCACCACGAGCTCAACCCCGGCAGCCGCGGTTGAGCCGACCGTCGTTGCGAGCGTCCTTGCCCATCGCCCGGGCTGCCCCGACGTTGGGGAAGACGACGCTGGCGGCGCCGGCGTTGCCGATCCCACCGGGAACGACGCAGGTGCGCACCTTGCCCGGGTTGATCGCGGCGACCGCGTTGGCGAGCTGGTAGAGGTCGCGGCCGGAGAGGCCGGTGGTGTGCATCTTCTTCATCACCAGCGAGACGCCCTTGGCCTTGAAGCCGATGTCGTACTGCCGGGCGACGATCTTGCGGTGGATGCCACGGATGACCCGGGACTGGTTGGCCGAACGGTCGAAGTCACCGCCGGGCAGCGTCTTGCGGGCTCGCGCGAAGTCGACCGAGTGCGGACCGCTGATGTGGATCCGACCCTTCTTGAAGCCGTAGGGCGCGACGTACGGATCGCTGAAGGCACGCGGGTTGTCGACGTCGACGCCGCCGACCCCGATCACCATGTCGCTCATGCCGGAGAAGGAGGTGACGAAGACGTACTGCGGCTGCACGCCGACCAGGTTGCCGACGGCACGGCCCATCAGCTTCGGGCCGCCGTAGAGCAGCGCCGAGTTGATCTTGTCGCGCCCGTGGCCGGGGATGTTGACGTAGGAGTCGCGCGGGATGCTGATGTCGGTGGCGTAGCCCGAGGACGGGTTGAAGCCGATCAGGTGCAGCGCGTCGCCGCGGGTGCGGGTGACCTTCTGGCCGGGGCGGGCGTCGGAGCCGACGGCGAGGACCCAGATCGTGCCGCCCTTGCGGGTGAACTTGGCGACGTCGAGACCCTTGGCCCACTTGGTCGCGATCAGCTCCGCGCGCGGCTCGGCGACCTCGGCGTCGGGCACGAGGACCGCGGTCAGCGCGAGCACCACGCCCAGCGCCAGCGTGGTCAGGAGGCGGCGGCGTACGGACCGGCGTACGAACATCGTCATGCGGCTCATGACTTGTCTCCCGACGGGCTCGGCGAGGCGGACGGCGTGGCCAACTTCTCCTCGCGGGTGATGTTGAAGCCGAAGACGGCCCAGGAGGTCTTGGTCGGCACCATGTCGAGGGTGCCGCGGACGGTCTGGCGCGACGCGCGCTCACCCGTGGTGTCGTAGACCAGCCGCACCCGCGCGACCGCGCCGACCGGGTAGTTGTTGTTGGCCAGCAGATCGACGTGGACGTCGCTGGCGGCCACCTCGACCCCGTCGATGTGAGGAGCGATCGTGGCGTTGCTCATCAGGCTCATCTGCTTGCCGGCCTGGGCGATCGTGCCCTTCGAGAACCCCGGGAAGGACTTCGCGGTGAAGGTCGAGGTCTCACGCGGGTAGTCGCCCCCGACGTACGCAGCCTGCAGCCATCGGTCGACGACCTTGGCCACGTTGGTGGCGACCGCCTGGTGCCTGCTCTTGGGGAACTTGCCCTGCACGTGGACGAGCTTCGCGGCCGACTTCACCGTGGGCGCGGGGGTCGGCGACGGGGAGGGCGACGCGGCCGGCTTATCGGGCTCGCCGCCGCATCCGGTGAGCGCCAAGGTGCTGCTCAGGGCCGCCGCCGTGAGTGCCGTTGCGACGCGCCGAAGGCGTCGCGTACTGCTGCTCGTCATGTGGGGAATCCGTCTCATCGACCTGCTCCGGGACCGGGCCACTGTACGCATACCGACCCGGGTTGCGCGCACACCCGGTAGGTAACGCAAGATGTGGGACGGATTACATCCTGTCCACAGGGAGAACCTGCATCGGGCATTTGCGTGTTCGTGGGGATAGCCTTGCCCGTGGGCAACCCATTTCTTACAGTGCGAAAATTCGGAAGAGGCGAATCAAGCCGTGTCCTCAGGCACCCCGTCCCCCAACACTGCCGACATCCCAGCGGAATTCGGCGCCAACGAGTGGCTGGTCGAGGAGATGTACGACCAGTACACGAAGGATCCCAGCAGTGTTGACCCCGTGTGGGTGAAGTTCTTCGAGACCAACGGACAGCCCGGCGCGTCGCCGAACGGCGCCGCAGCGGCCCCGGCCACGCCTGCCCCCAAGTCTCCGGTCCCGACCGCTCCGGCCGACGCTCCGGCCAGTGCCCCCGCGCCGACCACCCCCGCCTCCGCGGAGGCGCCGGCCGCCAAGGCGGCTCCGGCCCCGAAGGCGAAGCCGCGCCCGGCCGCGCAGGCCGCCGAGCCGGCGAAGGGCACCGCGACGCCCACTCCCAAGGACGCCCCGAAGCCGACCGCCGTCGCCGTCACCGACGAGCCGACCTACACCACGCTGCGCGGGATCCCCGCCGCCACGGCCAAGAACATGGACGTGTCGCTCTCGGTGCCGACCGCGACCTCCGTGCGCAACATGCCGGTCAAGCTGCTGTGGGACAACCGCACGGTCATCAACAACCACCTCAAGCGCGCTCGCGGTGGCAAGGTCTCCTTCACCCACCTCATCGGCTACGCCATCATCAAGGCGATCAAGGCGATGCCGGCGATGAACAACACCTACGCCGAGGTCGACGGCAAGCCGACCCAGGTGACCCCGCCGCACATCAACCTCGGTCTGGCCATCGACCAGCAGAAGAAGGACGGCACCCGCCAGCTCGTCGCGCCGTCCATCAAGGGCTGCGAGCTGATGGACTTCGCCGGCTTCTGGACGGCGTACGAGGACATCGTCCGCAAGGCCAAGGACAACAAGCTGTCCATGGCCGACTACTCCGGCACCACGGTCAGCCTGACCAATGTCGGCGGCATCGGCACCAACAACTCGGTGCCGCGGCTGATGCAGGGCCAGGCCGCGATCATCGGCGTCGGCTCGATGGACTACCCGCCGGAGTTCCAGGGCGCGTCCAACGCCACCTTGGCCAAGAGCGCGGTCTCGCGGATCATGACGATGACCTCGACGTACGACCACCGGGTCATCCAGGGCGCGCAGTCGGGCGAGTTCCTGGCCACGGTCCACCGGCTCCTGCTCGGCGAGAACGACTTCTACGACGAGATCTTCGCGTCGCTGCGGATCCCCTACGAGCCGATCCGCTGGAACCAGGACATCGACACCACCCACGACGACCAGATCTCCAAGCAGGTCAAGGTCGGCGAGATCATCCACGCCCACCGCGTGCGTGGTCACATGATGGCCGACACCGACCCGCTGGAGTACAAGCAGCGTTCGCACCCCGACCTGCAGATCGAGTCGCACGGGCTGACCCTGTGGGACCTCGACCGCGAGTTCCCGGTCGGCTCCTTCGCCGGCGGCCGCAAGCCGTTCATGAAGCTGCGCGAGATCCTCGGTGTCCTGCGTGACTCCTACGTCCGCACCACCGGCATCGAGTACATGCACATCCAGGACCCCGAGCAGCGCCAGTGGATCCAGGACCGCGTCGAGCGGCCCTACGACAAGACCCCGCGCCAGGAGCAGCTCCGGATCCTGTCGAAGCTCAACGAGGCCGAGGCCTTCGAGACCTTCCTGCAGACCAAGTTCGTCGGCCAGAAGCGGTTCTCCCTCGAGGGCGGCGAGACCGCGATCCCGGTCATCGACGAGGTCTGCGAGGCAGCTGCCGAGGCCGGTCTGGACGAGGTCACGATCGGCATGGCCCACCGCGGCCGCCTCAACGTGCTCGCCAACATCGTCGGCAAGTCCTACAACCAGATCTTCCGCGAGTTCGAGGGCAACATCGACCCGCGCACGGTCCAGGGCTCCGGCGACGTGAAGTACCACCTCGGCGCCGAGGGCGAGTTCCTCTCCGACCTGGGCGACACGATCAAGGTCTCCGTCGCCGCCAACCCGTCTCACCTCGAGACCGTCGACCCGGTCCTGGAGGGCATCGCCCGCGCCAAGCAGGACGTGCTCGACCAGGGCGCGGTCTTCCCGGTCCTGCCGCTGCTGGTCCACGGTGACGCTGCCTTCGCCGGCCAGGGTGTGGTCGCGGAGACGCTCAACCTGTCCCAGCTGCGCGGCTACCGCACCGGTGGCACCGTCCACCTGGTCATCAACAACCAGGTCGGCTTCACGACGTCTCCCGGGTCGTCGCGGTCGTCCCTCTACGCGACCGACGTCGCGCGGATGGTCCAGGCGCCGATCTTCCACGTGAACGGCGACGACCCGGAGGCCTGCGTGCGCGTCGCGCGGCTCGCCTTCGAATACCGCCAGGCGTTCAACAAGGACGTCGTCATCGACCTCATCTGCTACCGCCGCCGCGGTCACAACGAGGGCGACGACCCGTCGTTCACCCAGCCGATGATGTACGACCTGATCGAGCAGAAGCGCTCGGTCCGCAAGCTCTACACCGAGTCGCTGATCGGTCGTGGTGACATCACGATCGAGGAGGCGGAGCAGGTGCTGGCCGCCTACCAGGCTCGCCTGGAGCAGGTCTTCACCGAGGTGCGCGAGGCCGACAAGATGCCGCAGGCCTGGGAGACCGTCCCGGACTACCCCGAGAAGCCTGCCGGCGAGACCGTCACCGCGATCACCAGCGATGTGCTGAAGCGGATCGCGGACTCGTACGTCACCCCGCCGGAGAGCTTCACGGTCCACCCGAAGGTGATGCCGCAGCTGCAGCGCCGCGCGACCCAGATCACCGACGGCGGCATCGACTGGGGCACGGGCGAGACGCTCGCGTTCGGGTCGCTCCTGATGGACGGGCGCCCGGTGCGGCTGGCCGGTCAGGACTCGCGTCGCGGCACCTTCGTGCAGCGCTTCGCGACCATGATCGACCGCAAGAACGCCGACGAGTGGACCCCGCTGAACAACCTCACCGAGGACCAGGCGAAGTTCTATGTCTACGACTCGCTGCTCTCGGAGTACGCCGCTCTCGGCTTCGAGTACGGCTACTCGGTCGCCCGGCCGGACTCGCTGGTCCTGTGGGAGGCGCAGTTCGGTGACTTCGTCAACGGCGCCCAGTCGGTGATCGACGAATACATCTCCGCAGGCAAGACCAAGTGGGGCCAGGACTCCGGTGTCGTGCTGCTGCTGCCGCACGGCTACGAGGGCCAGGGCGCCGACCACTCCTCGGCACGCATCGAGCGGTTCCTCACGCTGTGCGCCGACGAGGCCATGGTCGTGGCGCAGCCGTCCTCGCCGGCGTCCTACTTCCACCTGCTTCGTACGCACACCCTCGGCGCCGAGCACCGGCCGCTGATCGTCTTCACCCCGAAGTCGATGCTGCGCCGCAAGGAGGCCGCCTCCCAGCCGGCCGACTTCACCTCGGGTTCGTTCCAGCCGGTCATCGCCGACACCGAGGCGGACGCCTCGAAGGTCAACACCGTCCTGCTGGTCTCCGGCCGTCTCACCTGGGATCTCACGGTCGAGCGTAAGAAGCGGGACCGCGACGACGTCGCGATCGTCCGCGTCGAGCAGCTCTACCCGTGGCCGACCGACGAGCTGGCCACCGAGCTCGCGAAGTACCCCAACGCAAAGGTCAAGTGGGTCCAGGACGAGCCCTTCAACCAGGGCCCGTGGCCGAGCTACTACCTCAACGTGGTTCCCGAGCTGGGCCGCGAGGTCGAGCCGATCACCCGTCCGGCGTCCTCCACCACCGCCGTCGGCACCATCAAGCGGCACACGGTCGAGCAGAAGGAGCTCATCGACCGCGCCTTCGCCTGATCGCCTGGCCAGCGGAGCGCGACGCAGGAGCGCTCCGCGTAGGCCTGGCGGGTTGAGCGAGCGCACGGCCGAGCCTGCGAGGCCGTGACCGCGAGTCGAAACCCACACATCAGCACACGCGAAGCCCCTCGGTGTCCGACACCGAGGGGCTTCGTCGTTCTCTGGCTCCGGTCGGCTCAGACGGGGACCGGGACCGGCTCAGGCTCTTCGCTCAGCCCGACCTTGCGGTGCAGGCGGCGCAGCGGACGCGGCGCCCACCAGGCCGCCTCCCCGAGCATCCGCATGGCCGCCGGGAGGAGGATGCCGCGGATCAGGAACGCGTCGATGAGGATCGCCAGGCCGACGCCGAGGCCGAAGAACTTCATGAAGCTGATGTCGCTGACCATGAACGCGAAGAAGCTGGTCGCGATCAGGGCGGCGGCCGTGGTGACGATCCGACCGGTGTGGGCCAGGCCCTGCACCACCGCATCCACGTTGCTCAGGCCGCGGCGGCGCATCTCGGTGATCCGGCCGAGCACGAAGACCTCGTAGTCCATCGAGAGCCCGAACGCGATCACCAGCAGCAGGACGACCATCGAGACGTTCAGCGGCATCGCGGTGAAGCCGAGGAGGTCGGCACCGAATCCCTCCTGGAAGATCAGCACGGTCGTCCCGACCGTCGCGCCGAGGCCGATGACGTTGAGCACCAGCGCCCGCAGCGGCTGCACCAGGCTGCCGGTGAACAGGAACAGGATCACCACCATCGCGATCGCGAGCCCGCCGACGGCGTACGGGAGCTTGGCGCCGATCGCGTCGAGGGAGTCCAGCAGCTCCGCGGCGCCGCCGCCGACGAGTGCCTCCGTCCCGGCCGGGACGGGGACGGCGCGTACGTCACGGACCAGGTCGCGCGCCTCCTCGGACTGGCGGTCGAGCTGGTTGACGACGGCGAGCTCGTCGGCGTCGTCGCCGGGCGGGAGGGCAGGTGTCGTCGAGGCGAGGGCACCGTCGACGTACGTCCCGACGCGGGTGTCGACACGGTCGACGTCCTCGACCCGGGAGAGATCTGCGGCGTACGTCGCCAGGCTCTCCTCATCGACGGTCGAGGTGGTCACGACGCGGATGGGGCTGGTGCCGTCGCCGTCGAACTCCTCGCGAAGCAGATCGCCGGCCTGACGGCTCCCCGCCGATGCCGGAAGGACCCGGTCGTCGGGAGTGCCGAACTCGATGCCGGCCAGCGGCGCGGCCATCGCGAGCAGGACGGCCACGACCGGGAGCGCTACCCACGGCCGCCTGGTGACGAAGCCGGCCAGCCGCGTCCAGAACGGCGCGGCGCCTCCACGGAGACCGCGTACCCCGGGGACGCGGAGGGCGTCGATCCGGTCGCCCAGGAGGGTGATCGTGGCGGGGAGCAGCACGACGGCGACCACCGCGGTGATCACCATAACCCCGATGCCGGCGTACGCCGAGGAACGCAGGAAGTAGAGCGGGAAGGCGAGCAGCGAGGCCAGGGAGACGGCGACCGTGGTGGCGCTGAAGACGATCGTGCGGCCGGCGGTCTCCACGGCGCGCACGACGGCGTCGGCGTGCTCGGCTCCGGCGGCTCGCTCCTCGCGGACCCTCGCCACCATCAGCAGGCCGTAGTCCACTGCGAGGCCGAGCCCGAGTCCGGTCGTCAGGTTGAGGGCGTAGATGGAGACGTCGGTGAAGTTGCCGAGCACCGAGAGCTCGGCGAAGGTGCCGGCGATGGCGAACCCGCCGACGCCGATCGTGACCAAGGCGGCGACGACGTTGCCGAAGGCGAGGACCAGCAGCGCGATCATCAGCGGGATCGCGATCGCCTCGGCAAGGGCGAGGTCGGCGCCGATCTGAGTGCCGACCTCCTCGAAGGTCGCGAGCTGGCCGCCGACGTGGACCGTGGCACCGTCGTTCGCGGTCTCGTCGGTGTAGCGGTCGATCACCGCGGCTGCGTCGACCGTGTCCGGGTTCTTGGCGCCGACTGAGATCAGTCCGTGGGCGCCGTCCTCTGAGGTCATGCCGGGACCAGGGGCATCGAGGTAGGAGACGACGTCGGTCAGGTCGTCATCGGCTCGTAGACGGTCGACGAGCGCCTGAGCGTCCTTCGCAGCGGTGCCTTCGGTCACGGCGCCGTCCGCGGCGCTGACGGTCAAGAGGAAGCCGGCCTCGTTGCCGAAGCCCTCCTCGAGTGCGGTGGCTGCGCGGCTGCTCTCCGAGGCGGGGTCGTCGAAGCCGGCGTCGTCGAGCTTGCCGAAGGCCGAGGTGGCCAGGTAGATCGCGCCGAGGAGGGCGACCAGGCCGATCACCAGGACCCGGCGCGGATTTCGCACCACGAGGGTGCCTAGTCGGTGGAACACGATTCCTCCAGCATGAATGTGGGCAGGTGTAAACTTGGTAGGTGTTAACTTTCCCTTTGATGTGGGCAGGTGTCAACATGAATTCCGTGAAATCTTCTGAGAGCTCGGACGAGGGCGCCCGGCCCTACCACCACGGCGACCTCCGGAACGCGCTGGTCGATGCGGCCGCGACGCTTGCCGAGGAGGGCGGCCCGGACGCGGTGACCATCCGAGCCGCGGCGCGGTCCGTCGGCGTGACCCCGACCGCGACCTACCGGCACTTCGCCAACCAGTCCGACCTGCTCCACGCGGCCAAGCACGAGGCGATGGACCGGCTCACCGCGACGATCCTCGACCTCCTGGCCGCCGAGACCCCCGCACCCCACCCGGCCGAGGCCGCGGTGCAGCGTCTCGCGGCGGCCGGACGGGGGTACGTCCACTTCGCCTTCGCTCAGCCCGGACTGTTCCGCACCGCGTTCTGCCGTCCCGCCACGGAGGACGAGCATCCGACCGAGGAGCTCTCCCAGGTCCTCGCGGAAGCCCCGCCGTACGCCTTCCTCACGACCGCTCTCGACGACTTGGTCGATGCCGGCTGGCTTGCGCCCGAGCTCCGTCCCGATGCCGAGACGGCCGCCTGGTCGGCCGTCCACGGCTTGTCGGTCCTCTTCGTCGACGGCCCCTACCGCCACGTCCCCGTGCCCGAGCGCGACCGGCTCATCAACGTCACCCTCGGCATGGTCGTACGCGGCCTCTCCGGAGGCCCGGCCTCCGACTCACCCCTGAGCACCGAATGAAAGACTGAGCCCATGTACTTCACCGACCGCGGCATCGAGGAGCTCGTCACCCGTCGGGGCGACGACGAGGTCACCCTCGCCTGGCTCGCCGAGCAGCTCCAGGCCTTCGTCGACGTACACCCCGAGCACGAGACGGCGATCGAGCGACTCGCCACCTGGCTCGCCCGCCTCGACGACCCCGAGGACTGACAAGCCCCGCCGAGACGTCACGTACGCAGGTCGAGACGCCAAACAGGTCGGCCGAGTTGGCATCCAGCTGCCAACTCGACCGACCTGAGTGACGCCTCGGCCGACGGGGGTGACTACTCGGCGAGGTCTTTCTCGGCTCGCTTCGCGGCGGCGCGGAGCTCGAAGAGCTCGGTCGCCATGCCGCCGATGGCACCGGCCACGTCACGTACGGCGCCGGTGATGATGACCGCGACCTGACCGACGGTGGTCGCAGTGACCTCGACGGCGCTCTGCGCGACATCCTTGCGGATCTCGTTCTTGCTCAGCTCGGGCTCCATGACAACCCATTGTGGCTGTTCAGGCGTCATGCCGCGACCTCCTGATACGCGGGAGCGGTCTCAACGCGGTCGGCGACGGGGCGCTTGCGGTCGGGGAGGGCGTACTTGCAGATCTTCTTGAAGACGCCCCACAGCTGCTGGTGCAGCGGGCCGGTGTTGTAGGCGAGCCCATAACGCGAGCAGATCTCGCGGACCTCCTCGGCGATCTCCGGGTAGCGGCGGGCGGGGAGGTCGGGGAAGAGGTGGTGCTCGATCTGGTGGGACAGGTTCCCGGACATGATGTGGAAGGTCCGCCCGCCGGTGATGTTGGCGGAGCCGAGGAGCTGGCGGTAGTACCAGTGACCCTGGGCCTCGTCCTCGCACTCCTCCTGCGAGAAGGTGGCGACACCGGCCGGGAAGTGGCCGCAGAAGATGATGTTGAACGCCCAGATGTTGCGCACCAGGTTCGCGACACCGTTGCCGAGGAACGTCAGCGGCGCCAGCGGACCGGTGAGCAGCGGGAACAGGACGTAGTCCTTGAGCGCCTGGCGCTTGACCTTCTTCATGAGGCCGCGGTGCAGCTCGGCGTTGTCCGACATCTTGCGCTTGCCGGCGACGATGTTCTCGACCTCGAGGTCGTGCATCGCGACGCCCCACTCGAAGAAGACCATCAGCAGGAAGGCGTACACCGGGTTGCCCAGGAAGTAGGGGTGCCACTTCTGGTCCTCGTCCATCCGCAGGATGCCGTAGCCGATGTCGCGGTCCTTGCCGAGGACGTTGGTGAAGGTGTGGTGGATGTAGTTGTGGGAGTACTTCCACTGGTCGGAGGGGCAGACGTTGTCCCACTCGAACATGCGCGAGTTGAGGTCGGGGTCGCCCATCCAGTCGTACTGGCCGTGCATGACGTTGTGCCCGATCTCCATGTTGTCGAGGATCTTGGAGATCGACAGACAGGCGACGGCCGGAACCCAGCCGATGACCGGGAGGTAGAAGAGCGCGCGGCCGGCGAGCTCGAAGGCGCGCTGCTTCTTGACGATGTCGTAGATGTACGCCGAGTCCTTCTCGCCCAGGTCGGCGACGATCCGCTGGCGAATCGCGTCCATCTCGGCACCGAAGGCTTCGAGCTCCTCGGCCGAGAGGCGGCGGTTGCCGGTGTTCTCAACGGTGGTCATGGGGGTCTCCTTGAGAGAGGTGTCAGAGGTCCACGGAGCAGTCGCCCTCGGGCGTGCTCACGCAGATCCGGATCTGTTCGTCGGGGAGCTCAGAGGTCTCGCCGGTGAGGACGTTGCGGACCCGTCCGGAGCTCTTGTTGGTCGTGCAGGAGAAGCAGATCCCCATCCGGCAGCCGGACTCGGGGGTCAGCCCCGCGGCCTCGGCCTGATCGAGGATCGTGGCGCCGTCGTTGGCGACGGTCTTGCCGGCGCGCGCGAACTCCATCTCGCCGCCGGCCACGCCGGCGTTCCTGGGCGGCTTGAAGTACTCCACCTGGAGCGACTCGGTGCCGTCGTACGCCGCCTGCGCCGCCTCGATGAGCGAAGCCGGCCCGCACGCCCAGGTCGGCAGGTCTCGATATCCCGGGACCAGCTTCGAGAGCAGCGCCGGGGAGAGGTAGGGCGCCCCGTCGGCGGTGTGGAGGATGTGCAGGTCGACGCCGTGGCCCTGGTGACGGATCTCCTCGAGCTCGTCGGCGAAGATCTGGCGGTCGGCACTGGGGGCCCAGTGCAGGAAGGTGACCATGCCCCGGTGCGTACGCCGCTGCAGGGAGCGCAGCATCGACATCACCGGGGTGATGCCGGAGCCGCCGGAGATCAGCACGATGTGCTCGGGCACGCGGTCGGGGAGGACGAAGTCGCCCTCGGCCTGGGACAGGTGCACCAGGGTGCCGACGGTGGCCCGCTCGGTCAGGAACTTGGAGATGCTGTAGGGGGTCGCGTGCTCGTCGTCGTGGGCGCGCACCGTGATCGTGAGCGGCTCACCCGGCTTGCCCTCGGTGTTGGAGACGGTGAAGACGCGGGTGGTACGCCGCCCCTCCCCCGTGTCGATGCCGACAGTCACGTGCTGGCCGGCACGGTGGCCGCGCCAGGTCGAGGTGGGCTGGAGCGTCACGGTCGCCACCCGGGGCGCGCCGGGCGCGCTCACCTCCGGGTGGATGTCGGTGATGCGGGCGCGCACCTCGTGCGCGGCCAGCATCGGGTCGATCTGGGTCAGGTAGCGGTCGATGCCGTGCGGTGAGGCGAGCGCCGCAACCGTGCGGGAGCGGAGGATCCGGCCGCCGAGGTCGAGTGCCATGAGTTTCGCCTTTCAGTGAACATCTGTACACCGACAACCATGGCGGGTCACCACAGCACGCGTCAAGACACCACGGACGTGGTCCAGATCACGGTGTACAGGTGTGCACCTGACGGTCCGCCGGCCGCTGCGCCTAGGATGGTCTGGTGATCGAGACGGGTGCGGAGCCGGAGAGCCGTGCGGAGCGCAAGCTCCGGACCCGGCGAGCGATCCTGGACGCGACGCTGGAGCTGTGCACCGACAGCTCGCTGACGGCGCTCTCGCTGCGCCAGGTCGCCAAACAGGTCGGCATCGTCCCGACCGCGTTCTACCGCCACTTCGACTCCATCGAGTCGCTCGGGCTGGCGCTGGTCGAGGAGTCCTTCGACTCGCTGCGCGACCTCTTCCGCGACGTACGCCGCAACGCGCGGGCAGACAAGGACGTCGTCGATGGTTCGATCGATGCCCTCGTCGACCACGTCCACCGGCGCCGCGACCACTTCGGCTTCATCGCCCGCGAACGTGTCGCCGGGCCACGCTCGGTGCGCGAGGCCATCCGGCGCGAGATCGAGCTCTGCGAGCGCGAGCTCGCCACCGACCTGGCGCTGATGACCGGCACCGACACCTGGACGGCCAAGGACCTGCACGTGCTCTCGTCGCTGTTCGTGACCGTCCTGGTCGCGACCGCGGAGCAGATCCTCTCCACCTCCCGTCCCGAGCAGGAGGAGCAGATCGTCGCCACCGTACGCACCCAGCTGAGGATGCTGCTGATCGGCGTCTATCAGTGGCGCTCGGAGTCGTAGGACCGACTCAGCAGCCGCACACCGCGGGCTCGCGCCCGTGCTCGCACAGCTCGGCCAGCTCGGCGTCGAGATCCGCCTCGGGCTCCCCGACGGGCCCCTCGACGGGCTCCTCGTGCCCCTCGGCCCGAGCCGGCAGCAGCACGGCCATCACGACCACGATCAGAGCCAGCCCGGCGCTGACCAGGAACGCGGCCTGCAGACCGCTCACCTGGGCCGCGAGGGCACCGACCTCGTCGATGACCTGGTCGCTGCGTACGGACATCACGGTGACCGCCAGGGCGGTGCCGAACGCGGCCGCGACCTGCTGCAGCGTGCCCAGGATCGAGGAGCCGTGGGAGTAGAGGTGTGAGGGAAGCGACCCGAGACCCAGCGTGAAGACCGGCGTGAAGGCGGCGGCCAGGCTGACCATCAGGACCAGGTGCAGCACCAGCACGAGCAGGTAGGGCGTGGTCAGCGAGATCTGCGAGAGCCCGCCGAGAGCGACCACGATGCCGACGGAGCCCGGGATCACGAGCACCCGGCCACCGTAGTTGTCGAAGATCCGCCCCACGGTCGGCCCGAGGAGACCCATCGCGAGACCGCCGGGCATCACCAGCAGACCGGTGTAGAGGGGAGAGAGCCCGCGCACGGTCTGCAGGTAGAGCGGCAGCAGGATCATCGAGCCCATCATCGCCAGGAACGCGACCGCCATCAGGACCAGCGACTTGGTGAAGGTGGGGTGCAGGAAAGCGCGCAGGTCGAGCAGCGGCGATCCGACCCGCTGCAGCCGGAGCTGACGCAGCACGAACCCGACGATCAGCAGAGCCCCGAAGGCCGCGATGACCAGCGGAAGACCGACCTCGCCCTCGGCGAACCGGCTCAGCCCGTAGACGAGCGAGCCGAACCCGAGCGCCGCGATGACCACGGAGGCCCAGTCCACGCTGGACTCCGCGGGCTCGTTGACGTTCTCCAGCCGGCGCAGCCCGGACCAGGCGACGCCGATGGCGATCGGCAGGACCAGCAGGAAGAGCAGCCGCCACGAGCCGAAGCCCAGGATCAGCCCGGAGATCGTCGGCCCGAGCGCCGGCGCGACCGAGATCGCCATGGTGACGTTGCCCATCACCCGGCCGCGGTCGCTCTCGTCGACCACCGTCATCAGCGTGGTCATCAGCAGCGGCATCATCACCGCGGTGCCGGCCGCCTGGATGACCCGGCCGGCGAGCAGGATCCCGAAGACCGGCGCGATCGCCGAGATCAGGGTGCCGGCGATGAAGACAGCCATGGCCGTCGCGTACGCCGTCCTGGTCGTCACCCGCTGCAGGAACCACCCGGTCACCGGGATCACCGACGCCATGGTCAGCATGAACGCGGTCGAGACCCACTGAGCGGCGTGCTCGGTGACCCCGAAGCTGTTCATCAGGTTCGGGATCGCGTTGAGCATGATCGTCTCGTTGAGGATCACCACGAAGGTGGCCAGCACGAGCAGGGTGATGACGGCAGGCGTACGCCGCTTCTCACCGTCGATCGGACGGTGTGATGGTGTGACGGCAGCAGTCATGACGTGTTCCTCGGGTCGTATGCAGGGGCCCGTTGCCGCCCGCTCTCATACATAGATCGAACGGGCGGGGCCGATTTCGACATCACGCCACGAGAAACTTTTCGAGCCCCCCGGCGCTGACACTCAATGGTCCCTTGCAGAACCGGGGGGAGTCGAACGATATTCCGTACGTCACACAGCCGGCGTCACAGAGTGAAGACGACCTTCCCGAAGAGGTCACCGGCGTGCATCGCCTCGAAACCGGCCTTGGCCTCGGTCAGCGGCATGGTGCGGTCGATCAGCGGTCGGGCGCCGGTGGCCTCGAGCAGCGAGACCAGGCTCGCCAGCTCGCTGCGGGTGCCCATCGTCGAGCCGATCACCTTCAGCTGCAGGAAGAAGATGTTGGTCAGCAGCGCGTCGTCGAGGTTCGCCCCCGACGTGGTGCCGCTGATGATGATCGACCCGCCCGGACGAAGCGAGCGCACCGAGTGCTTCCAGGTCGCGCGCCCGACGGTCTCGATCACCGCGTCGACCTTGACCGGCAGCCTCTCCCCCGACGACAGGGCCTCGTGGGCACCGAGCTCGAGGGCGCGCTTCTGCTTCGCCTCGTCACGCGAGGTCGCGTAGACCTTCAGGCCGGCCGCCCGAGCGAGCGTGATCGCCGCGGTGGCGACTCCACCGCCGGCGCCCTGGACCAGCACCGAGTCGCCGGCCTTGAGCCCGCCCTGGGTGAACAGCATCCGGTAGGCGGTCAGCCACGCCGTCGGCAGGCAAGCGGCCTCCTCGAACGACATCCCGGCGGGCTTCGGCACGACGTTGCGTCGTGGCACGACGACCTTCTCGGCGAAGGTGCCCTGATGACGCTCGGAGAGCAGCGACCGTTTCGGGTCGAGGGTCTCGTCGCCGGACCAGTCGGGCGAGGAGACCACCGAGTGCACGACGACCTCGTTGCCGTCCTCGTCGAGCCCGGCGGCGTCGCAGCCGAGGATCATCGGCAGCGCCTCGGCCTTGAGGCCGACCCCCTGCAGCGACCACAGGTCGTGGTGGTTGAGCGAGGCCGCCTTGACGGTGACCGTCGTCCACCCGTCCGGAGCGACAGGGTCGGGCCGCTCCCCCAGCACGAGGCCGGAGATCGGATCGTCGGATGAGAACTTCTCGGCGTACGCAGCGAACATGTCCCGACCCTACCGACCTGGGCGATTCCTCGATCAAGGTGTGCAGATCGCGGGACACATCCCCGGCGGAGCTCCGCCGGGGATGTGTGCCTTCGTCTGCATACCCTGACGAAGGAACACTCAGGCGCGAGCGACCCCGTCGATCCGGGCGGCCTCGGCGACCGCAGCAGAGACCGCGGGGCCGACGCGCGGGTCGAACGGCTCGGGGATGATCTTGTCCGCGGCCAGCTCGTCAGCGACCAGAGCGGCCAGGGCCTGCGCGGCGGCGAGCTTCATGCCCTCGGTGATCGAGGAGGCGCGCACGTCGATCGCACCCCGGAAGATGCCGGGGAAGGCGAGGACGTTGTTGATCTGGTTGGGGAAGTCCGAGCGCCCGGTGGCGACGATGCTGGCGTACTTGTGTGCCACGTCGGGGTGGATCTCGGGGTTGGGGTTGGCCATCGCGAAGACGATCGCCTGCGGCGCCATGGTCGCGACGAGCTCCTCGGGGACGGTGCCGCCGGAGACGCCGACGTAGACATCGGCGCCGGCCAGCGCGTCGGCCAGCGACCCCGTGCGGCCGGTGACGTCCGCGGTCACCTCGGCGATCGCCTTCTTCGACTCGGTCAGGTCCGAGCGGGTCGAGGAGATGACGCCCTTGCGGTCGAGCAGGGCCAGGTCCTTGATGCCGAACTCGAGCAGGATCTTGGCGACCGCGACGCCGGCGGCGCCGGCACCCGAGATGACCACACGGGTCGACTCCGGGTTGCGGCCGGTCAGCTTCAGCGCGTTCATCAGCGCGGCCAGCGTGACCACGGCGGTGCCGTGCTGGTCGTCGTGGAAGACCGGGATGTCGAGCGCCTCCTTGAGGCGGTCCTCGATCTCGAAGCAGCGCGGCGCGGAGATGTCCTCGAGGTTGATCCCGCCGAAGCTCGGCGCCATCCGGATGACGGTCTCGACGATCTCGTCCACGTCGGTGGTGTCCAGGCAGATCGGGATCGAGTCGACGCCGCCGAACTCCTTGAACAGCACCGCCTTGCCCTCCATCACCGGCATCGCGGCGGACGGGCCGATGTCACCGAGGCCGAGCACCGCGGTGCCGTCGGTGACGACCGCGACGGTGTTCGGCACCCAGGTGTAGGTCTGGGCCAGCTCCGGGTTCTCGGCGATCGCGGTGCAGACCCGGGCGACACCCGGGGTGTAGGCCATCGACAGCGATGCCTTGTCGGAGACCGATGCGGTCGCCGCGATCGCCATCTTGCCGCCGCGGTGAAGCTCGAACACCGGGTCGCCTTCATAGGCGGTGCTCTCGGTGGACAGGGTGGACTCGGTCATTGGGGGCCTCCAGAAACTACGGACTCGGACGTCGGGCGGTCGAACGCGAGCCGAGGGGTGGAGCCGCGCAAGGCGCCATCTACAGGGATGTGATGCCCGGATGGCAGTTTCCCACAGGCTACCGGAGGAAGCGGTTGATGTTTCCTACAAGGTGATCAAGGCCTCATCTGGAGCCCTCATCCAGATACTTGCCCCAGGATGCGTGGGCTCGGCCAGAGTCGGGCCACGACGACGCCGATCACGTCGGCGTCCGCGACCGGCCCCCGGTGACGGGAGTCGATCACGCCGGGAGCAGCCGGGTTGTCCGAGAGGAGCCACCACCCGGAGCGCCCGGAGCGCCCGGAGACGGTCGTACGCCGCTCCACCGCCCGCTTCACCACGACCGCCCCGTCGGCGAGCCGGGCGACGACCACGCACCCGGGCACCGGCGTACGTCCGTAGGAGACCCACAACCGGTCCCCCGCTCGCAGCGTCGGCTCCATCGAGACCCCTACGACCTTCGCCATCCCCCAGCTGTGTCGGGGTGCCCTGGCCGCGATGTCTTCCATGCGGAGTAGTGTCGCAATCCGTAGGACACATGAACACTCTTTGAGAGGACCCGCATGTTCGCGCGACTTTTCGCTCCCACCATCGAGGTCTCGGCCCACTGCGACCTGCCCTGCGGCGTCTACGACCCCGCCCAGGCCCGCATCGAGGCCGAGTCCGTCAAGGCCGTCATCGCCAAGGCCCTGGACAGCGACGACCCCGACTTCCGCACCCGTGCGGTGATCATCAAGGAGCAGCGCTCCAACCTGGTCAAGGAACACCTCTGGGTGCTGTGGACCGACTACTTCAAGCCCCCGCACTTCGAGGCCTACCCCCAGCTCCACACCCTCGTCAACGAGGCCACCAAGCTCGCCGGCGCCTCCGGCACCAAGGGCACCCTCGACATCGAGGTCGCCGACAAGCTCCTCGCCAAGATCGACGAGATCGCCGAGATCTTCTGGGCGACCAAGAAGGCCTGAGGCACGAAGGCCGACTTGCGAGAAGCCAGATCACGGCGCCAGCCGGGATCTGAAGACAAGAAGGCCTGACACCTTCTCGAGTTTCAGCCGTACGCCACAGCCGCTCCGATCTCGGGGCGGCTGTGGTGGGTTAACCGCCCGGAGAGAGCGGTCTCGTTGCATAATCATCGAGACTCCCACAGAAGGACTGACAACCCAGATGCCCCAGGTCGAGCTGCGCCTTCCTGCAGAAGGCGCTTACGTCTCCGTGCTGCGTACGACGACGGCCGCGCTGGCCGCGCGCCTCGACTTCACGCTCGAGGACATCGAGGACCTGCGGATGGCGGTCAGCGAGGCGGCGGCGATCTGCCTGGAGTGCGCCGCGGAGGCCGCTGACCTGGACGTCGTCTTCGACCTCGGCGAGGACACCATCGGGGTCACCGTGACCACGACCCGCGATCTCGAGGCGGAGATCGACGAGGAGAGCTTCGCCTGGCAGGTGCTCACCACGCTGGCCAGGGAGGTCACCGCCACCCCCGACGGTGATCAGCTCAGGATCTCCTTGGTCGCGGGAGCGACCCCGCTTGGAGCCGCGCGCTGACATGGCGCAGGAGACGATCCGGTCGTCGAGGTCCAGGAGCACCAGCGAGGTGGATGACGCCCGCGCACGCTCCCGGGAGCTCTTCAGGGCCCTCGCCGGGCCGGACCTGCCCGACGCGGAACGGACCGCCGCACGCGACGAGCTGGTCCACCTCAACATGGCGCTGGTCGAATACTGCGCCTCCCAGTTCTACGGTCGCGGCGAGCCTCACGAGGACCTCGTCCAGGTCGGCGTCGTCGGCCTCCTCAACGCCGTGGACCGCTACGACCTCTCCCGCGACGTGGAGTTCTCGACGTACGCGGTGCCCACGATCCTCGGCGAGATCAAGCGCTACTTCCGCGACAGCCGGTGGGCCGTCAGCGTTCCCCGTCGCCTTCGCGATCTGCAGCAGAACCTCCGCGACGCCACCGCCGAGCTCTCCCAGGAGCTCGGCCGCTCCCCCACGGCCCGCGACCTCGCCACCCGGCTCGGGGTCAGCCTCGAGACCGTCGTGGAGGGCCTGGAGTCCAGCAATGCGTACGCAGCGCTGTCCCTCGACTCCGAGACCGATGAGACCGCGCCGATGCTCGACTCGCTGACCGCCCACGACCTGCGCCTGGACGACGTCGAGGTGCGGGAGTCGATCAAGCCCGTGCTCGACAGCCTCTCCGCCCACGAGAAGCAGGTGCTGATGCTGAAGTTCTTCCGTAACAAGACCCAGACCGAGATCGCCGCCGAGCTCGGGGTCTCCCAGATGCAGGTCTCCCGGCTGCTCAACCGATCGCTCCTCCAGCTGCGCAAGGCGCTGGAGGAGGACTAGCGCTCCTCGAGCGCGGCGATGCTCGGCGGCGCGAAGATGCCGACGAGGGCGACGACCGCGACCAGGGCCAGCCCGCCTGCGATCGCCAGATCGTCGCGCAGGTTCCAGGCCAGGCCGAGCACGATCAGCTGGACGAGCACCAACGGCGCCCGCGCCCACGACTCCAGTCGCCAGAGCATGGCGGCACACCAGCCGATGCCGGCGGCGCAGAGCAGGAAGAACAGGCCGCCCGCGATCGCGGTCGTGAGCGAGGCGGCGTCGGGGATGCGCACGAACTCCAGCGCTGCCCACACCAGCATCGCCACGGCCTCGACGCCTGCGGCGATCAGGGTCAGCAAAAGAGTCCAGGGGCGATGCGGCGCGGTCACCTCAGCAGCCTAGGCCATCCCCGTAGACTGAGGCTCACGGGCGTGAAAGCGGCGAGAGCATACACCACCGGTTCTGCGGGTAACTCACCGCGTTACCGAATTGTCTAGCCCCAGGAAGACTGAGTGTTACGGTCCGGTGACGAACCAGACACTGGTTAGGGGTTGTTTCGGAGTCCATTTCTTGGAACTCTAGAGACCAGCACGCACGTGAAGACATTCACACATCCCCGCCACGTGCCGACTCGCAGGGTCTCGAACCACCAGGGCCTTGCCCATCCTACGTCAGAAAGAGGGTCTACCCAGCCATGGATTGGCGCCACCGTTCGGCTTGTCTCGATGAAGACCCGGAACTGTTCTTCCCCATCGGAAACACCGGTCCGGCCATCCTCCAGATCGAGGAAGCCAAGCAGGTCTGCCGGCGTTGCGACGTCCGGGAGCAGTGTCTTCAGTGGGCTCTTGAGGCCGGTCAGGACCACGGCGTGTGGGGTGGACTGAGCGAGGACGAGCGTCGTGCGCTGAAGCGCCGCAACGCCCGCTCCCGTGTCCGCACCGTCGTCTGACCTACCCCTAGAGGCCATCAACCCCTAGCGATCCACCTAGAGCTCCAACGGCAGCTCGACCGCAGCTCTCGCCCCATGGCCATCCGGCCGGGGCCCCAACGAGAGCCGGCCCCCGAGCTCGCCTTCGACGAGAGTCTTCACGATCGACAACCCCAGGTTTGTCGATGTGTCGAGACTGAACCCGTCGGGTAGTCCATGACCGTCGTCCTCGATGGTCACCTGGAGATGCCCGGCGGGTTGCTGTCGTACGGACAGCACGATCTTGCCGGTCTCGGGGTCGCCCGGACCGTTGCCGCGATAGCCGTGCTCAACCGCGTTCTGCAGCAGCTCGGTGACGATCATCGCCATCGGCGTGGCCACTTCCGAGGGCAGCGACCCGAACGAGCCCTCACGGCGTACCCGCACGGCGACGCCGACCGAGGTGACCTCTCCCACCATCGAGGCGAGCCGGTCGGCGATCTCGTCGAACTCGACGGTCTCCTCGACGGCCTGCTGGGAGAGGATCTCGTGGACCAGTGCGATGGACCCCACACGCCGTACGGCCTCGTTCAGCGCATCCTGTGCGACTCCGGAGTCGACCCGGCGAGACTGCATCCGCAGCAGCGCAGCCACGGTTTGTAGGTTGTTCTTCACCCGATGGTGGATCTCGCGGATCGTGGCGTCCTTGGTGACGAGCTCACGATCGCGTCGGCGCAGGTCGGTGACGTCGCGCAGCAGCACCAGCGCACCGATCGCCTCGCCACGTGGCCGCAGCGGGATCGAGCGCATGATGATCGCCATCACCCCGGTGTCGATCTCGGTGTCGCGGTGTGCCCGACCGCCGAGGACCGCGCTCAGCGTCTCCTCGTCGGGGCGCTTGCGCGGTGGCACCAGGGCCCGGGTCATCCCGGCCAGGGACTGGCCGGCGAGGTCGCCGGAGAGCCCCAGCCGGCGGAAGACCGAGAGCGCGTTGGGACTGGCGTAGTCGACGACGCCGTCGGCGTCCACCCGCACGAACCCGTCCCCGACCCGAGGGGTGTCGGTGTGGTCGCTGCGCTGGCCGACCGCCGGGAAGTAGCCGTTGGCCACCATCTGGGTCAGGTCGGCGGCGGTCTGCAGGTAGGACAGCTCGAGCTTGGAGGGCGTGCGTACGCCGAGCAGGTTGGTGTTGCGGCTCAGCACCGCGATGATGCGGCCGGCGCGGCGTACGGGGATGGTCTCGACCCGCACCGGGAGGTCGTCGCGCCACTCCGGGTCGCCCTCACGAACGAGCCGGCCGGCGTCGACGGCATCGTCCAGGGTGGCGTGACGCCCCTTCGGCACGAACATGCCGACGATGTCGTCGACATAGGCCGTCGGACCGGTCGTGGGACGCATCTGACCGGCCGCCCAGAAGCCGTTCCCGGACTTGTCCGGTAGCCACAGCACCAGGTCGGCGAAGGAGAGGTCGGCCAGGATCTGCCAGTCGGCCATGAGCAGCTGAAGCCACTCGACATCTTCGCTGTCGAGTTCGGTGTGGCTCTGCGCGAGCTCACTCAGGGTCGGCACGCCGACAGCGTAGATGTAGACCTTGGTATGCGCATTGCGCGGGTCGGTGGTCGGCGCGTGGCCGGGTTTGGCAGGATGTTCCCCATGTCGGAGGCGTACTGGCGCGAGGTTCATTCAACCGGTCTCGCCGTACCCACCGACCGGCCGCTGGGAGACCTCACCATCGAGCTCACCCGGATGCTCGGCGACCCGGACCCGGACGTACGCAGCGGGCTGGCCGTGCCGGCCCTGTCGACGTGGATCCAGCGCGGCGTCTACGACGACCTGCTCGGGGGTCTGGGCGACGGCATGGCGGCCGGGCTGGTGGTCGGTCTCGGCGACTCCGGCAACAACGGTGTCTTCCGCCGGGCGTCCTCGGTCGAGGCCCTGGCTCAGTGCATCGCCCGCGACAACGCCCGCTCGCTGGTGCGCGCGGAGAAGGTGCTGGAGTGGGGCGACCGGATCGCCACCTGGCTGCTGCGCGAGCGCGACCTGCGAGCCTTCGTTCCCGAGCGTGGCTGGGCGCACGCCGTTGCCCGCGGCGCCGACGCGCTCGGCACCCTGGCCGCCTCCGAGCACCTCGGCAAGCCCGAGCTGACGGTGATCCTCGACGTGGTCGCCGACCGGGTGCTCGCCCGAGGCGACACCATCTACGCCCACGGCGAGCCCGACCGGCTGGCGGCAGCCACGATGTCCGTGCTGCGCCGCAACCTGGTCCCGCTCAACATCATGGAGCCGTGGATCAATCGGATCGTCACCGTCGCCACCGCCACCCCGGAGACGCCCGACCGCGACCCGTTCCTGCTCACCGGCAACGCCGAGGCCTTCCTGCGGGCCCTCTACATCCAGCTCGCGCTCAGCAACGACATCCCGCAGATCCGCGGAGACCTGCTGCTGGTCGTGGTCGCGGCGCTGAAGAAGTCGAACGCCACGTACCTGACCTGACTGCGGGTCGAGATTCGCCCTCCCGCGCATGGGTTTGAGAGACTGTCCCGAGGCCCCTCGGGGTCCACGTACCCCAATGGAGGAGATCATCATGGGCAAGACTGGCCGCAAGCGCCGCGCGCGCCGCAAGAAGGGCGCGAACCACGGCAAGCGCCCCAACGCCTGACCACTGTCCTCTTCACGAGGTCAGAGCAGTCAAGACGTAAGAGCCCCAGCCATTCGGCTGGGGCTCTCGTCGCGTCTGGGACCGGTTCAGGACCTGGTGCGGAGCTCCTGGATCTGGACCATGATCTTCGCGCGCAGCTCGCCCGGGGCGACCTCGGTGCACGAGCGCGCCACGACCGCCTTGACGATGCGCTGCTGGTCGTAGGTCTCCAGGCAGGGGTTGCAGCTCTGCAGGTGGAGCTTGACCTGGTCGGCGTCGGCCGCGGCGAGCTCGTTGTCGATCAGGAAGACGATCTGCTCGAGGAAGTCCGCGCAGTCGGTGGGTGAGGCGTCATGTTTGTGGGCACTCATGACGCACCTCCACGAGCGCCGGTGAGGTCGTTGGTGCGAACGTAGTCGGAGAGAAGATCGCGCAGCTGGCGCCGGCCGCGGTGAAGCCGCGACATCACGGTGCCGATCGGGGTTTCCATGATCTCGGCGATCTCCTTGTAGGCGAATCCCTCGACGTCGGCGAGGTAGACAGCGAGCCGGAACTCCTCCGGGAGACGCTGCAGGGCGTCCTTCACCTGGGAGTCGGGCAGGTGCTCGAGCGCCTCCATCTCCGCGGACTTCAGACCGGTCGAGGTGTGCGACTCGGCCCGCGCCAGCTGCCAGTCCTCGACGTCCTCGGACATCGACTGCTGCGGCTGGCGCTGCTTCTTGCGGTAGGTGTTGATGAAGGTGTTCGTGAGGATGCGGTAGAGCCAGGCCTTCAGGTTGGTGCCGGGCTTGAACTGGTGGAAGGAGGAGTACGCCTTGGCGAACGTCTCCTGCACCAGGTCTTCCGCGTCGGACGGGTTGCGGGTCATCCGCATCGCCGCCGAGTAGAGCTGGTCGAGGAAGGGCAGCGCGTCCCGCTCGAAGCGCAGCGCACGCTCCTCGGGCGTCTCGGTGGCCAGGTCGACGACCTCTTCGTTTTCGCTCATCACGTCCCAGGGTACGCGCGTGAGCATCGGGGCGCTCATCTGCGACACGTTCACCGTAGGGCGTTCGAGCAGGATGGTCATGTCGAGTGAACGCCGCGGCGGCCGAGAAACATTCCCGCTAGACGATGACCTCGCGGACCAGCCACTCCAGGGTGGACTCGACCAGGATCGCGTCGGCGTCGGCCTGCGTGATCGGGCCACGCTTGCCGACCACGAGGGAATGGTCCGCTCCCGGGATCGGGGTGACCTCGATCCCCTCCGGGAACTCCTCGGGCTTGCCGAACCTGTCCCGGGTGCCCTGCAGCACCAGCGTCGGCACCCTGGACTCCAGAAGCTCGTAGGCACGCGAGATGCCCGGCTTGGCGATCGGGTGCAGCGGGAACGCCAGGCACAGCGCCCCTGCGGCGCCGAAGCCGCGCGCCGTACGGACCGCCGAGCGGGCTCCGGCGGAGCGGCCTCCGACCACCAGCGGGGTGCGCACCCGCATCCAGTTGGCGGCCAGGGTGAGCGCCGCGTCGAGCGACTTGGGCGGCGTGGCCACCGGCTTCCCCTTGACCCGCCAGGGCTGCTCGAAACGGACCACGGTGATCCCCTGGGCCGGCAGCGCGTCGTTGAGCGCCATCAGGTCGTGGGTGTCGATGCCGTTGCCGGCACCGTGGGAGAGCAGCAGGGTCGCCTGTGGTCGCCGCGCCCGGCGGGTGTAGAGCCGCCCCTGTCCGTAGGGCGTGTCGATCATCTGCGTCGTGGTTCCACCCATGTCATCCCCAGGCTTCCTCGATCGGCAGCGGCTCGACGAGCTCGCGGCCGTTGTTGCGTACGTTGCTCACCAGCGTCGAGACCGGGTAGGCCTCCAGCCGGCCGGGCGCCGCCGGGGTCAGCAGATCCAGGTCGCCCGGACGCGTCGGGTCGAGCCACTGGTCCCAGCGCTCGGGTTCCACCATGAGCGGCATCCGGTCGTGGATCCGCCCCAGGGAGTCCTCCGCCTCGGTGGTGATCACGGTGCACGACCACAGCCAGCGGGCCGGGTCGTCCTCGGCCTTGGCCGGGTCGGGCCAGAGCTCGTAGAGGCCGGCCATCGCCAGCACGCCCCCGTCCTTCGGGGTGATGAAGTAGGGCTGCTTGCGGGGCTTTCCTTTCGCGTCCTTGGCCTCGGTGGCGTACCACTCGAAGTAGCCGTCGGCCGGGAGCAGGCAACGCCGCTTGGCGAACGCCCGTCGATAGGCCGGCTTGTCGCTCACCGTCTCCATCCGGGCGTTGATCATCCGGTTGCCGATCTTGACGTCCTTGGCCCAGGACGGGACCAGGCCCCAACGTACGGAACGGAGCTGGCGCTCGGTGGGCGCGTCCTCCTCTCGCGGAGGTCGCTCGACGACGGCATAGACGTCGTCGGTCGGGGCCACGTTGTAGCTCTCGGTGAGCGGCTCCTGAAGACGCAGCTCATCGATCTCGAACTCCTCGGCCAGCTCGTCGGGTTGGCGGCTGGACGCGTAACGACCGCACATACGTTCACCTTAGCGCCGGGGGCAGGTGGTGTTCGGCGGTATTTCTAGGCTCCGCGGGCGAGCTCGTCGAGCAGGAAGCCCGCCGACCTGTCGTTCTCGGGGAGTCCCTCGATCCAGATCCGGTCGGCGCTGTGCTCGACCATCCGCTTGAGGAGGCCGAGCCGTTTGACCAGCGTCTCGTCACGCGGGGCGACCACGACCATCCGGCTGTGGCCGACCTGTCCGACGGCAGCCGCCGTCGCGAAGACCGACCGGGCGGTCTGGCCCAGCAGCGACATCCGGCGGGCGGTGGCGATGCTGTCGGTCTTCCCGCCGGGGACGCCCGGGAGATGGGCGTCGGTGACGACCAGCGCGTGACTGCGCGCGGTGGCCTCACGGTAGAGGTCCGAGATGCGTTCTCGCAGGTGCGCGAGGGTGGCGAGACCGGTGAGCGGGTCTGCGCAGGAGATGGTGTGCAGGTAGCCCAGGGTCGCCTCGCTCCAGGCTACGGACAGCGCGTGCACCTCGACGAACGCCGGGTCGCGGTCGTCCACGGCCTGCGTGGTCAGCCGAAGGTCCTCGAGGCTCTCGCCCAGGGGCACACCTGACTCGGCAAGGTCATGGCCGACGACCCAGCAGGCCTCGGCGACGTAGTTGCTGTGCTCGGCGAGCGCCTCGGCGACGGCCTCGAAGCGCGGCGGGAGCGCCGCGCGCTGCCCGTCGGAGAGCTCGGTGATCTCAGGCGAGGTGGATGCAGGCGCACGCCGACCTCGGGAGAACAGCCGCACAACTCACCTCTTTTCTCGTGTTTCCTGGCGTTGGTGTCGTTCCTTGTCCGAAATTGCTGGGTCATCGATACAGTGGTGCGCGCGCCGATCTACCGCGCTGCACATGGACTTGACGTACCGAATCGGCAACCATGACGCGGTAGCGACCCACATTTTCTGGGTTTCGCGAAACTTGTTGTCAGATCCGGGGAGGGAGCGTGACGTGCGGGCTTCCGCGGTCGTTAGCACAGCGCATGCCTCCCGTTGGCGCAACCCGCGTCATACCTCCGTCCTTCTAACGTCTCTGGTGCTGTGAGCGAATCGACCCCCACCTCTCTACCTACCCTCGACGCCCCTGGCGACGCCGAGCTGATCACCGCTGTCCGTGGTGGTGATCTGGATGCGTACGGGACGCTGTTCGAGCGCCATGTCGAGGCTGCCCGACGCCTCGCCCGCCAGCTGGTGTCGCCCGGCGACGCCGACGACCTCGTCTCCGAGGCGTTCGCCAAGGTGCTCAACGTGCTGCAGCGGGGCGGCGGTCCGGACCTGGCCTTCCGCGCCTACCTGCTGACGTCGCTGCGCCGGCTGCACGTGGACAAGATCCGCGCCGCCTCGAAGCTGACCACCACCGACGACCTGACCCCGTTCGACCCGGGTGTGCCGTTCGAGGACACCGCGGTGTCGGGCTTCGACAACCAGGCCGCTGCGAAGGCGTTCCAGCAGCTTCCGGAGCGCTGGCAGCAGGTGCTGTGGCACACCGAGGTAGAGGGCCAGAAGCCGGCCGAGATCGCGCCGATGCTCGGCATGTCGGCCAACTCGGTCTCCGCGCTCGCCTACCGGGCTCGCGAGGGTCTCAAGCAGGCGTTCATCTCGATGCACGCGCAGGACGCCGGCGAGGAGGCCTGCGCCACCACCCGCGCCAACCTGGGCGCCTACATCCGCAACGGTCTGTCCAAGCGTGACTCGACGAAGGTCGACGACCACCTGCAGGACTGCCGTCCGTGCACCGCCATCTACCTCGAGCTCACCGAGGTCAACTCCGGGATGGGTGCTTGGCTCGCTCCTGCCCTCCTCGGCGCCGCGGGTGCCGGCTATCTCGCCGTCGGAAGCGGCGTCGCCGCCAAGGGCGGTCTGCTGCTCTTCTTCGGGCGGGCCAGGGACTGGGTGCTGGGCGACCCGGTCGGACGCACGGTCGGGGTCGGCGCGGGTGTCGCCGCAGCGGCTGCCGCGGCAGTGGTCGCCGGCTTCGCGCTCACCGGCGGTGACCCGGCCCCGAAGGCGCCGGTTGCCGACGAGCCCGCCGCCGAGGCGCCGGCCGCTGTCGACCCGCCCCCGGCCGCTCCCGCGGATCCCGCCGACCCGGCTGCTCCTCCGGCCGCTCCCCCGGCAGACCAGCCGGCAGACCAGCCGGCGGACCAGCCTGCCGACCAGCCCGCGGACCAGCCCGCCGACCCGCCTGCCGACCCGGCACCCACTCAGGCGCAGCAGGCGCCGGTCATCACTGCTCCGATCGCCGACGTGAAGGGCACGCCCGGCGGCAAGTCGGTCATCGACCTGACCCAAGGGGCCACCGACGCCAACGGCGACCCGCTCACCGTCAAGTCGGCCACCGTCGCCTCACCGGCGCACGGCACCGTGACCAAGGGCGGCAGCGCGCCGTCGGGCGGCAAGGGGGGCGGCGTCAGCGGCGCCGTCTTCGGCGGTCTACGGATGGCCGACGAGCCGGTCACCACGGTGACCTACCAGCCCGATGTGGGCTGGCGCGGCACCGACACGATCGACTACGTCCTGACCGACGGCAACGGCGGCGACGTCGCCGGCTCGGTGGACGTGATCACCCCCAACGCCGACCCGAAGGCCGTCGGCGACAGCGCGGTCGTGCCACACTCCGGCGCCGAGCCGGAGCCCATCACGATCGACGTGCTCGCCAACGACACCGACGACAACAGCGACGACACGCTCCAGATCGCCGAGATCACCGACGGGCCGACGCACGGAACGGCGGTCATCGAGGACGGCACGGTCCGCTACACCAGGGACGAGAGCACGGAAGCCGGCTCGGACTCCTTCAGCTACAAGATCGAGGACGGTCACGGCGGCACCGACGTCGCCGCGGTGGAACTCACTCTCGAGGCGGCACCCGAGCACGACTCCGGGCTCACGATGGCGCACATCCCCTACGGCGCCTACGAGCACGTCGAGGTCACGGTCTCCGGCATCCCCGAGGGCGCCTACGAGGCGACCTTCTCCTATGAGGCGTCCGGTATCGCCGAGCCCTACCCGAACCAGTCGATGTCCGCCTGCTCGCAGGAGGTCGCCCCTGGCGAGGACGGCCAGGTCTCCGGCACGTGCACCCTGACGAGCGCGGACAACGGCACCAGCGTCCTCCACCTCGACTTCGTCCCCGAAGGCGACTGGAACGTGACGGCGCGCCTCACCCCCGTGGGCTACAACGATCCCGCGTCGGGCAACGACTCGGCCACCGTCTCGGGCACCGTCTCTCCGCAGCCGTCGCCCACGCCGACCGAGACCCCGGATGTGCCCCAGGTGCCCACCCCGCCCGGGATCCCGGACGTCCCCCAGGTGCCCACCCCGCCCGGGACTCCCGACGTGCCCCAGGTGCCGACCCCGACCGGCAGTCCCAGCCTGCCCGGCTTCCCGAGCACGTCCGGCAGCCCGGCCGACCCGGGCCAGGACAGCGCTCCCAGCGAGGTTCCCGAGGACGACGCCTCCGAGTCCGAGGCCAGCGCGAAGACGGGCGGTCTGACGTGGAAGGGTTTCCTCGAGGCGATCGGCCTGCGCTGATCTCATCCACCTGGCCGACGGACGCGCTGAGGCTCGACAGGTCGCAGACACTAAAGTTGGACCTGTGACTACGACGACCGACCGTTCCGCTGACCCTGCCAACGGGCCGGCCGACCCCTGGCCGGCGCCCCGAGCGCACGGGCCGGTGACGGCGACGGTGTCGCTGCCGGGGAGCAAGTCGCTCACCAACCGGGCGCTGCTGCTGGCCTCGATCGCGGAGGGACCCGGCGTCGTACGTCGGGCGCTTCGGTCCCGCGACACGCTGCTGATGGCGGCGGCGCTGACGTCGTTGGGGTCGCACGTGGACACCGACGGCGACGACTGGGTCGTGACGCCCGGGGCGTTCGGCGCCGACGCCGAGATCGACTGCGGGCTGGCGGGGACGGTGATGCGGTTCGTACCTCCGGTGGCCGCGCTCTCCACCGGCACGGTCGCCTTCGACGGCGACCCGCACATGCGCAACCGGCCGATGGGTGAGGTGCTGCGCGCGCTGCGCGACCTGGGTGTCGAGATCGACGGCGAGGGGCTGCCGTTCACGATCCACGGCCAGGGCACCGTGCCCGGTGGGACCGTGGTGGTCGACGCCTCGGCCTCGAGCCAGTTCATCAGCGCGCTGCTGCTGGCGGGTGCGCGCTACGAGCAGGGCGTGGACATCCGCCACGACGGCAAGCCCGTCCCCTCGCTGCCGCACATCGACATGACGGTCGCGATGCTGCGCGAGCACGGCGTCGCGGTCGACGACGCTGACGCGAACCGGTGGACGGTCGCACCGGGGCCGATCAAGGCACTGGACCGCACCATCGAGCCGGACCTCTCCAACGCGGCACCGTTCCTGGCGCTCGCCGCGATCTCCGGCGGCACCGTGACGGTGCGCGACTGGCCGCAGGCCACCGACCAGCCCGGCGACCAGCTGCGCGAGGTGCTCTCGCTGATGGGCTGCGAGGTGCTGGTCACCGACGACGGGCTCACCGTGACCGGGCCGGAGCGGCTCACCGGGATCGACCTGGACATGCATGACATCGGCGAGCTCACCCCGGCCGTCGCGGCACTGTGCGCGCTCGCGGAGACCCCGTCGCACCTGAGCGGGATCGGCCACATCCGTGGCCACGAGACCGACCGGCTCGCCGCGCTCGCGCGCGAGCTGGGTGGGCTCGGGGCCGACGTCACCGAGCATCCCGACGGGCTGACCATCCGGCCGGCGCAGCTGCACGGCGGGGTGTTCCACACCTACGCCGACCACCGGATGGCCCACGCCGGGGTGATCATCGGGGCTGCCGTCGACGGCGTCCTGGTCGAGAACATCACCACCACCTCCAAGACCTTCACCGACTTCGCGCCCTTCTGGGCTGGGCTCTTCTGAGCACCTGATGGCGAAAGCACAGCGGCGCTACGGGACCGAGGACGTCGAGCACTACGACCGTCCCCGGCGCCGGACCCGGCCGCGGACGAAGGACCGGCCCAGCTATGACGACGCCGACCTCGGCCGGGTGATCACCGTCGACCGTGGCCGGTTCACGCTGGTCATGGACGAGGCACCCGAGGTCGAGGTGTGGGCGGTCAAGGCCCGCCCGCTCGGCCGCAAGGGAGTCGTCGTGGGCGACCGGGTGAAGGTCGTCGGCGACACCTCGGGCGCGGAGGGGGCACTGGCCCGGATCGTCGAGCTCGAGCCCCGGGAGACCGTGCTGCGGCGTACGGCCGACGACGACGACCCCGTCGAGCGGGTCGTGGTGGCCAACGCCGACCAGCTGGTGATCGTCACCGCGATCGCCGACCCCGAGCCGCGCACGGGGTTCATCGACCGCGCGCTGGTGGCCGCCTACGAGGCCGGCATCGACCCGCTGCTGTGCATCACCAAGGCGGACCTGGCCGACCCGGAGTCGCTGGTCTCGACCTACCGCTCGCTGGGCGTGCCGTGGGTGGTGACCCAGCGCGGCGGCGACATGAGCGCGCTGCAGAACGAGCTCGACGGGCGTACGTCGGTCCTGCTCGGCCACAGCGGCGTGGGCAAGTCGACGCTGGTCAACGCGATCGTCCCCGACGCAGGGCGGGAGGTCGGGCACGTCAACGCGGTCACGGGGCGCGGGCGGCACACCTCCACCTCGGCGCTGATGCTGCCGCTGCCCGGCGACGCCGGGTGGATCATCGACACCCCGGGAATCCGTACGTTCGGGCTGGCTCACGTCGAGCCGGAACGGCTCATCGTCTCCTTCCCCGATCTGCAGGAGGCGACGACGGAGTGCCCGCGCGGCTGCTCGCACTCCGCGGATTCTCCGGAGTGCGGGCTTGACATCGCGATCGAGGACGGCAGGCTCGATCCGGAACGGGTCGCCTCGTTCCGGCGCCTGCTCGAGGCGCGGTCGGTGCCGACGTACGCGCTCTGACCTGGTCGATCCCGCCATGCCCCAGGCGGTGTTTTCGTGGGGAACCGGTTACCTGGGGAGGGTTCGCTCCGGGGCCGTAACCACTAGAGTGGACCCTCGTGGCGAGCACTCCTGACTTCAACGACGACCTGCGGCTGGCGCACCTGCTGGCCGACGACGCCGACTCGCTGTCGACGTCGCGGTTCAAGGCGCTCGACCTGCACGTCATGACCAAGCCCGACCTCACCCCCGTCTCGGACGCGGACAAGGCCGTGGAGGAGTCGATCCGGCGCACGCTCTCTCGAGCGCGTACGCGTGACGCGATCACCGGCGAGGAGTCGGGTTCCTCGGGCTCGTCCAGCCGCCGCTGGATCGTCGACCCGATCGACGGCACGAAGAACTTCGTGCGCGGCGTGCCGGTGTGGGCGACCCTGATCGCGCTCGCGGTCGACAACGAGGTCGTGATGTCGGTCGTCTCCGCGCCCCAGCTCGGGCGGCGCTGGTGGGCGGCGAAGGGCCAGGGCGCCCACACCGGCAAGTCGCTGATGAAGTCGACCCGCTGCCAGGTCTCGGACGTGCGCCGCCTGGAGGACGCCTCGCTGTCCTACTCCTCGCTGCACGGCTGGGAGGAGCGCGAGCGGCTCGAGGACTTCCTGGCGCTGATGCGCAGCTGCTGGCGCACGCGTGCCTACTCCGACTTCTGGTCCTACATGCTCGTCGCCGAGGGCGCTGTCGACATCGCGGTGGAGCCGGAGCTCGAGCTCTACGACATGGCCGCGCTCGACATCATCGTGCGTGAGGCCGGTGGCCAGTTCACCTCGCTGGCCGGCGACCCGGGGCCGTGGGGCGGCAACGCGCTGGCCACCAACGGTCACCTGCACGACGCCGTGCTCTCGTTCCTCGGTGGGCTGCCCGACGGCAACAACGACGCCGACTGGCCGGCCGCGCAGCCGGGGTCGGTCACCGCGTTCCGCCGTCCGGGAACCGAGTAGGCACGTTCCGGAACAGACCCTGGCGTGACGTGCGTCACGGCCGCTACCGTTGGTGCATGAAGATCGCGGACGTACTCACTCGCAAGGCGATCGCAGAAGTCGTCACGATCGCATCAACCGCCACCGTGCGTGACCTGCTCGGGGTGCTCTCCGAGCACGGCATCGGCGCCTGTGTCGTCAGCAGCGACAGCTCCGCTGTCGCCGGGATCGTCTCCGAGCGCGACGTGGTCCGGCGCCTCCACGAGAACGACGCGCTGCTCGCCGCCGAGGTCTCCTCGATCATGACCGCCGAGGTCGAGACCTGTGCCCCCGAGGCCACCATCGACGAGATCCTGGCGATCATGACCAAGCGGCGGATCCGGCACATGCCGGTCGTCTCCCCCGACGGCGGCCTGGTCGGCATCGTCAGCATCGGCGACCTGGTCAAGCACCGCATCGACCAGCTCGCCTTCGAGCGCGACCAGCTCGAGGCATACGTCCACCAGACCTGAGCGGTCGGCCCGACCTTCACAGGACCTGCACAACTTCTGCAGCCTTTCCGGCCGCTTCGGCTTCTAGCCTGAGCATGTGCCAGAACATGTGACGCGCCGGGTCCTCGTCGTCGAGGACGAGCCGGTCATCAACCAGGCTGTCTCGGACCGGCTCGCGGCGGAGGGCTACGACGTCGTCCGGGCATGGGACGGCCCCGGGGCGGTCTCCTGCTTCGAGTCGACATCCCCGGACGTGGTGGTGCTCGACGTGATGCTGCCCGGCTACGACGGCCTCGAGGTGTGCCGCCGGATCCAGGCCGTACGCCCCGTGCCGGTGCTCATGCTCACCGCGCGCGTCGAGGAGGCCGATGTGCTCGTCGGGCTCGGGGTCGGGGCCGACGACTACCTGACCAAGCCTTTCCGGGCCCGCGAGCTGGTCGCCCGGGTCAACGCGCTCCTGCGGCGGGTGGAGCGGGCGGCCGAGCTGGCGGGCGCCCCGCGGCGTACGGCTGAGATCGGCGGGCTGCGGATGGATCCGGCCGCCCGACGGGTGTGGGTCGACGGCGACGAGGTCCGACTCACCCCGACCGAGTTCGACCTGCTGGTCTGCCTGGCCGCCGACCCGGGCGCCGTGGTCACGCGCGAGCGGCTGCTCTCCGAGGTCTGGGGCTGGAACGACGCCTCCGGCACGCGCACCGTCGACAGCCACGTGAAGGGGCTGCGGGCCAAGATCGGGTCCGAGCGGGTGCGGACCGTGCACGGCGTCGGCTACGCGCTCGAGGCCGGCGCATGACCCCGTTGGAGCGGGTCTCCTCGATCAAGGTCAAGCTCGGGCTCCTGGTCGCCGCGAGCGCCCTGGTGGCGGCGATCGTCGGCTCGGTCGGGCGGGTCGCCGGGGTCTCACCGTGGATCTCGATCCCGGTCACGATCGGGATCGCCCTCGCCGTCACCCAGCTGCTGGCTGCGGGGATGACCTCGCCGCTACGGCAGATGACGCGTGCGGCGCGGCGGATGGCGCGGGGTGACTACTCGGTCTCGGTGCCTGCCGTCGGTGCCGACGAGGTCGGTCAGCTGGGGCGTGCGTTCAACACGATGGCCAGCGACCTCGGCGCCGTCGACCGCCAGCGCCGTGACCTGGTCGCCAACGTCTCCCACGAGCTGCGTACGCCGCTGGCTGCTCTCACCGTGGTGCTGGAGAACCTCGTCGACGGCGTCGGATCGGACCCGGCCGCGCTGCAGACCGCGCTCGGCCAGGCCGAGCGCCTGAGCCGGCTGGTCGAGGACCTGCTCGACCTGGCACGTGTCGATGCCGGCAAGGCTCCGCTGAGCACCGCCTCGGTCGAGCTCGGGCCGCTGCTGGAGGCCTGCGTCGCGGAGACGCGGGTCAACGGGCGGCCGGTCAGCTACGAGATCGACGTACCGGCCGACCTGGTCGTCGACGCGGACCCCGATCGCCTCAGCCAGCTCGTCGTCAACCTGCTCGACAACGCCTCCCGGCACAGTCCCCGCGGCGGCATCGTCACCGTGCGTGCCGGAGTCGACGGCGAGCGCTACCACCTCGAGGTCCTCGACTCCGGACCCGGCATCTCGCCCACCGACCGGGGGCGCGTCTTCGAACCCTTCGGCACGCTCAGCGCCTCCGGCGAGGGCGGCGGGACCGGGCTCGGGCTCGCCATCGCCCGGTGGGTCACCGACCTGCACGGGGGCACGATCGCCTTTCTCGACCCGCTCCCCGGTGCCTCGGGCGCCCGGGTACGCGTCGAGCTTCCGCTGCGGCCATCCGCACGCGTGGTCTCCGATCATCCCGGCCCCAGTCATCTCACCCCCACCCATGAGGAGAGCCAGATGTCCACCACTCCCCCGGCGGCCGACCCCGCCGAACCCGCCGAACCCGCTGAGCTTGCCAAGCCGGTCGACAATCCGACCACGGACCCCAAGGCCGTCTATGCCACCCCGTCGGTGCTCGACGACATCTTCGGCACCTACTGGCCCGACTCAGGCGTCGCGGGCAGGTTCGGGCTCTTCATCGGCGCCGTCGTCGCCGGCCTGCTCGGCGGGCTGCTGATCCCCGACCGCAACGCCGGGCTCGGCACCGTCATCGTGATGCTCGCCGCCGGCGGAGTCGTGATGCTGGCGAACGAGAAGCGTCGAAGCTGGTTCCCGGTCGTCTGTTACGTCCTGTTCGCGCTGCTCTCCTCGGTCGCGGTGCTCCGCGACGCCGAATGGCTCGTCGCGTTGTGCCTGCTCACGGCGGTCACGGTGATCCTGTGTGCCTCCACCCGGGCGAGGACCCTGCTCGGGATCATGCTGACCGGGATCTCCTGGCCCCTGGCCGGGCTGCGCGGGATCCCGTGGCTGGGCCGCACGCTGACCAGCGTCTCCGGCAAGGGGCACGGGGCGGCGGTCGCCCGCACGACGGTGCTCTCACTGCTCGGCCTGGTGATCTTCGGGCTCCTGTTCACCACCGCCGACGCGGTGCTGGGCAGCTGGGTCGACCAGTTCGTGCCGGACGTACGGCCCGACACCTTCGCAGCCCGGATCTTCATGACCGTCTTCGTCTTCGGGATCGTGCTGGCCGCTGCGTACCTCGCCGTGAACCCGCCCCGGATCGACCGCGGCGAGCGTACGTCCCAGCCCGTCGCCAACCGCTACGAGTGGCTGGCTCCGGTCGGTGTCGTGGTCGCCGTGTTCGCCGCGTTCCTGACCGCGCAGGCGACCGCGGTCTTCGGCGGTGAGGACTACCTGCGCGAGACGACGGGACTGACCTACGCCGAGTACGTCCACCAGGGGTTCGGCCAGCTGACCGTCGCGACCGCACTGACCCTGCTGGTGATCTGGGCGGCCGCGCGCAAGGCACCGGTGGAGACCACGGCCGACCGGCTGTGGCTGCGGATCGCCCTCGGGCTGCTCGCCGCGGAGGCCCTGGTCGTCGTCGGGTCGGCGCTGTATCGGATGCACCTCTACCAGGAGGCGTACGGCTTCACCCAGCTCCGCCTGCTCGTCGATGTCTTCGAGGCCTGGCTGGGTGTGCTGGTGATCGCCGGGCTGGTCGCCGCAGTGGCCGGTCGCGCCATCGCCGGTGGGCTGTGGCTCGGGCGGTTCGCGCTGGTCAGTGGTGCTGTCGCGCTGCTCGGGATCGCCGCGATCAACCCGGACGCGTGGATCGCCGAGCACAACGTCTCGCGCTACGCGGAGACCGGGAAGATCGACACCGACTTCCTCTCCGGGCTCAGCGACGATGCGGTGCCGGCCCTGAAGAAGCTGCCCGAGGACATGCGCAGCTGTGTGCTCGGGACCAACGACCGCGAGGGCGACTGGCTGGAGTGGAACCTCGGCCGCGAGCGGGCCGACGGCCTGACCCCGGTCTACGCCACGTCGGTCGACGCGGCGGCGGTGTGCCCCAGCGAGATTCGATACGTAGACTGATTTCATGAGCCAGAAGCCTGAGATCGACTTCGTCGACCCCACCCCTCCGACCGACCTCGTCATCACGGACATCACCGTCGGCGACGGCGAGGAGGCCACCGAGCGCGACCGCGTATCGGTGCACTACGTCGGCGTCGCGCTGTCCACCGGTGAGGAGTTCGACGCGTCCTACAACCGCGGCGAGCCGCTCGACTTCCGCGTCGGCATCGGCCAGGTCATCCAGGGATGGGACCAGGGCATCCTCGGCATGAAGGTCGGCGGCCGCCGCCAGCTCGTCATCCCGCCCCACCTGGGCTACGGCGACCGCGGTGCCGGCGGCGCGATCAAGCCCGGCGAGACCCTGATCTTCGTCTGCGACCTGGTCAAGGTCGAGAAGTAAGCAGCACGTAGGCAGCGAGGCGGTGACCCTTCGGGGTCACCGCCTCGTTTCTCGTTCTTGCCCGGTTCACCGGGGCGCGTCTCACCAGGGGACGTCGAAGTCGGCCTCGTCGGAGACCCGGGCCGCCTGGCCGGCGTACTCCACGACGTCGCCGAGGCGGAGCTGACGGCCGCGGCGGAGCTCGATCTCACCGTTGACCTTCACCTCGCCGGCGGTGATCGCCGGTCGCGCCTCGGAGCCGGTCTCGACCAGGTTGGCCAGCTTCATGAACTGACCGAGGCGGATGACCTCGTCGCTGATGGGTACGTCGAAGGGCTCGCTCACCCCGCCATCCTCCCCCTCCCGCCGAGACGTCACCAAAATCGGCCGAGGCGTCAGCGCAGTCGGCCGAAGCGTCACCGCGGTCGGTCGAAGCGTCACTGCGGTCGGCCGAGGCGTCACTGCGGTCGGCCGAGGCGTCACTGCGGTCAGCCGACTTGGCACGAGATGACGTCTCGGCCGACCTACCTGACCTCTCGGCCGACCTACCTGACCTCTCGGCCGACCTACCTGACCTCTCGGCCGACCTACCTGACCTCTCGGCCGACCTACCTGACCTCTCGGCCGACCTACCTGACCTCTCGGCCGACCTA
>NZ_JBHWLY010000012.1:67360-83863 GCF_042730435.1 Nocardioides sp. NPDC059952
TCTCGGCCGACCTACCTGACCTCTCGGCCGACCTACCTGACCTCTCGGCCGACCTACCTGACCTCTCGGCCGACCTACCTGACCTCTCGGCCGACGTACGTGACGCCTCGACGGGCGAGGCGAGTCAGCCGACCAGGACGGCGACGGTGTGGATGATCACGCCGACGAGGCCACCGACGATGGTGCCGTTGATGCGGATGAACTGCAGGTCGCGGCCGACGAAGAGCTCGATGCGGCGGGCGGCCTGCTTGCCGTCCCAGCGCTGGATGGTGTGGGTGATGACGGTGGTCGCCTCGCGGCCGTAGCGCTTGACGACGTAGACGGCCACGTCGGAGGCGAGCGCGTCGTAGCGGCGCTGGAGGGTCTCGTCGAGGACGATCTTCTGGGCGTAGCGGACGACCTCGTCCAGGGCGCGGCGACGGACGACGCCGTCGGGGTCGCGCAGGGACGTGGTGAGCGCACGGCGTAGCGCGTCCCAGATGGAGATGGCTGTGTTGATGACGCCGGGGTGGTCGAGCACCCGCTCCTTGAGGCGCTCGGCGCGCTCCATGGTGGCCTCGTCGTGCTGCAGGTTGTCGGCGAGGTCGGCGAGCATCGTGTCGATCGCCTTGCGGGCGCGATGCTCGGGGTCGTCGCGGATGTCGGCGATCCAGCGGACCAGCTCGACGTGGATGCGGGCGGTCACCGGCTCACGCAGCACCTGCGGCGTCCACCACGGCGCACGCTCGCCGAGCACCTCGGTGACGATCTCCTCGTTCTCCTCGAGCCAGCCGTGCAGCTCGACCAGCGCCAGGTCGACCAGGCCGTGATGGACGCCGTCGTCCAGGGCCGCCTGCAGGGTGCCGCCGAGCAGCGGCGCGATCTGCTCCTCGCGCAGGCGGGGTACGAACCCGTCCTGGATGATCTCGACGATGTGCCGGTTGCTGATCCGGGAGAGTCCGTCGGCGACCACGGTGGAGACCTCGTCGACGACCCGCTTGGCGTTGGGCTCCTCCGAGAGCCACAGCGCGAGCCGCAGCGACGGCATGGCGACGCCGAGCCGCTCGCGGATGGTCTCCTCCTGGAGGAAGTTGTCCTGGACGAACTCCTCCAGGCTGGCACCGAGCTCGTCCTTCCGCTTCGGGATCAGCGCGGTGTGCGGCACCGGCAGTCCCAGCGGGTGACGGAACAGCGCGGTGACCGCGAACCAGTCGGCCATCGCGCCGACCATGGACGCCTCGGCGCCCGCGTTCACGAACCCCCAGAACCCGTCCAGCCGGAGGGTCAGCAGATAGACGATGGCGGCCACGACCAGGAGCCCGGTGGCGACGATCCGCATGCGGCGCAGTGCCTGGCGGCGTACGACATCGGCCTCGGTCTCGACCATCAGGCCGCCGATGCCGGCGCCCCCAGGAGAACTCATGGGCTCAATTGTGCCGGGTCGCCCCACGCGAGGCGATCTGCAACACCAGGACCAGCATTTCTATAGGCTACTCACGGGTTGGCCCACAGGTCAGTTACAAAGCACCCAAGGGCGTCACTGATCCCTTCCCCTGCTCGTTGGAGTGGACGAGAGTGCCTCGGGGGAGGCACACGTCCCACCGAGGAGATACATGTCGTCGCACAACGCGGACGGTGTGGGGTCGCATCTGTTCGACTCGTCGAGGAGCGCTATGTCGTTGACCACCGCCGCCAAGGTGGAGGTCCTCAGCGTCCTCGTCCGCGCCGGCCGGGAGGCCCGCGCCCCACTCACCCCGCACGACTGCAACACCGTGGTCGAGACCAGCGCCCATCTCGCCGAGATCGCGCCGACCCTCCCTGAGGGCACGGCCGGCGAGCGCGCCCGCGCGACCCGCTCCGCGATGGAGCTGTTCCTCTCCGTCGACTGCCCCCAGCTCGCGCCCGAGCTCCGCGAGGAGCTCGCCAGGGCCGTCGAGCACGTCGTCGTACGTCATCCGGCGACCGCCGCCTAGCGCAACAGGGTTTCAACCACCACATCGTCTCGAGCAAAAATGCCGTCGTGACCCCACGGGTCGCGGCGGCGTGCTTGTATGAGAGTCGGGAGGTAGTTGCATGACCATCGTCAGAGCCGCAATCAGCCAGACCACCTGGACCGGGGACAAGGCCTCCATGCTGGACAAGCACGAGGGCTTCGCGCGTGAGGCCGCCGCGCAGGGCGCCCAGGTGATGTGCTTCCAGGAGCTCTTCTACGGGCCCTACTTCGGGATCACCCAGGACAAGAAGTACTACCGCTACGCCGAGCCGGCAGACGGGCCGATCGTGCAGCGCTTCGCGAGCCTGGCCAAAGAGCTGGGCATCGTGATGGTGCTGCCGATCTACGAGGAGGCCGACACCGGGATCTACTACAACACCTCCGTGCTCGTGGACGCCGACGGCACGATCCTGGGCAAGTACCGCAAGAACCACCTCCCCCACGTGGAGAAGTTCTGGGAGAAGTTCTACTTCCGCCCCGGCAACCTCGGCTACCCGGTCTTCGAGTCCGCGGTCGGCAAGGTGGGGATGTACATCTGCTATGACCGCCACTTCCCCGAGGGCTGGCGCGAGCTCGGGCTCAACGGCGCCCACATGGTCTTCAACCCCAACGCCACCAAGCCCGGGCTCTCCAACCGGCTCTGGGAGATCGAGCAGCCCGCCGCCGCGGTCGCCAATGGCTACTTCGTACTCGCCCCCAACCGGGTCGGCCTGGAGGACAACGAGTACGGCGCCGAGGCGGTCAACTTCTACGGGAAGTCCCAGATCGTCGACCCCCGCGGCAACTACGTGGGCGAGCTCGGCTCGGGCGAGAAGGAGGAGCTGCTCGTACGCGACCTGGACATGACCATGGTCCAGGAGATGCGCGACGACTGGCAGTTCTACCGCGATCGGCGGCCCGATTCGTACGCCGCCATCCCCCGACCCTGAGGAGGGCCCATGACCACGCTCATCACGGGCGGCACGGTCGTCTCCGCGACCGGGCGCACCCAGGCAGATGTGCTCGTCGACGGCGAGAAGATCGTCGCGCTCATCTCCCCCGGCGCCAGTCCCTTCGGCACGATCCAGGCTGATCGAACGATCGACGCGACCGGGAAGTACGTCATCCCCGGCGGCGTCGACGCCCATACCCACATGCAGCTGCCGTTCGGCGGCACCAACGCCTCCGACACCTTCGAGACCGGCACCCGGGCCGCGGCTTGGGGCGGCACCACGACGATCATCGACTTCGCCGTGCAACGCTATGGAGAGCGCGTACAGGACGGGTTGGCGCACTGGCACGAGCTCGCCGCCGGCAACTGCGCGATCGACTACGGGTTCCACCAGATCATCGGCGGTGTCGACGACGACGCGCTCAAGGCGATGGACTCGCTCGTGGACGAGGGGATCACCTCCTACAAGCTGTTCATGGCCTACCCCGGTGTCTTCTACTCCGACGACGCGCAGGTGCTGCGGGCGATGCAGAAGGCGACCGACCACGGCCTGCTGACGATGATGCACGCCGAGAACGGGCCGGCCATCGACGTGCTCGCCGCGCAGCTGGCCGAGTCCGGCAAGACGTCTCCCTACTACCACGGCATCGCGCGTGCCTGGCAGATGGAGGAGGAGGCCACCCATCGGGCGATCATGCTCGCCGACGTGACCGGAGCTCCGCTCTACGTGGTGCACGTCAGCGCCAAACAGGCGGTCGCGCAGCTGGCCGCGGCCCGTGATCACGGGAAGAACGTGTTCGGCGAGACCTGCCCGCAGTATCTCTACCTCTCCCTCGAGGAGCAGCTCGGCGCGAGGTCGGAGGAGTGGGGCGACTTCGAGGGAGCCAAGTGGGTCTGCTCGACTCCGCTGCGCTCGCGCGAGGAGGGCCACCAGGACGCGATGTGGCAGGCGCTGCGCACCAACGACCTGCAGATGGTCTCCACCGACCACTGCCCCTTCTGCATGAAGGAGCAGAAGGAGCTCGGCAAGGACGACTTCCGGGCCATCCCCAACGGGATCGGGTCGATCGAGCACCGCGTCGACCTGCTCTACCAGGGCGTGGTGACCGGGCAGATCACGCTCGAGCGGTGGGTGGAGCTGATCGCGACCACGCCGGCGCGGATGTTCGGGCTCTACGGCCGCAAGGGCGTCATCGCGCCGGGAGCCGACGCCGACATCGTCGTCTACGACCCTGCCGGACACACCTCGATCGGTATCGGCGAGGGCAGGACCCACCACATGAACATGGATCACTCCGCCTGGGAGGGCTACGAGATCGACGGGCACGTCGACGTGGTGCTCTCCCGAGGGTCCGTCGTCGTCGCCGAAGGCGAGTTCAAGGGCACCAAGGGCCACGGCAGCTACCTCAAGCGCGACCTGTCGCAGTATCTGGTCTGACGTCATGGACTTCGGTGTCGTCCTCCAAACCAACCCGCCCGCCTGGCGGGTCGTCTCGCTGGCGAAGCAGGCCGAGGCGTACGGCTTCGACCACGTGTGGACCTTCGACAGCCATCTGCTGTGGATGGAGCCGTACGTCATCTACAGCCAGATCCTCGCCGAGACCCGCACGATCAAGGTCGGTCCGTTCGTGACCAACCCGGCGACCCGCGACTGGACGGTGACCGCGTCGGTCTTCGCGACCCTGAACGAGATGTACGGCAACCGCACCGTGTGCGGGATGGGTCGCGGCGACTCGGCGGTGCGGGTGCTCAACGGGAAGCCGTCGACGATCAAGGAGATGCGCGAGGCGACGCACGTGATCCGCGAGCTCGCCAACCGGCGTCCGGTCGAGATCAACGGCACCACGCTGCAGTTCCCGTGGGCCAAGCGCTCCGAGCTGGAGGTGTGGATCGCCGCCTACGGCCCGCTCGCACTGAAAGCCGCCGGGGAGGTCGGCGACGGGTTCATCCTGCAGCTGGCCGACCCCGACATCACCGAGTGGATGATCGGAGCGGTCAAGAAGGCGGCCTCCGACGCCGGCCGCGACCCCGAGTCGCTGACCTTCTGCGTGGCCGCGCCTGCCTACGTCACCGACGGGTCGCCCGAGGCGCTGGATCATGCCCGCGAGCAGTGCCGCTGGTTCGGCGGGATGGTGGGCAACCACGTCGCTGACATCGTGTCGAAGTACGGCAGCGGCGCCGTCCCGCAGGCGCTCACCGACTACATCAAGGGACGCGAGGGCTACGACTACAACGAGCACGGGCGGGCCGGCAACACCCACACCCAGTTCGTGCCCGACGAGATCGTCGACCGGTTCTGCATCCTCGGGTCGGTCGAGGAGCAGGTCGCCAAGCTCGAGCAGCTCGAGAGCCTCGGCGTCGACCAGTTCGCCGTCTACCTGCAGCACGACGCCATGGACCAGACCCTGGCGGCGTACGGCGATCTGGTGATGCCCCGGGTCAATCGGCCGGTGACCACGAAGGCCTGAGCGCGCGATTTCGTTGCTCATGGCGTGAGAATGTAACGAAAACGTAGGCCTTGTCCTGATATACCGTCGTAATCAGTATCCAGGATCGGCGGCGACTCCGCTGCTCCCGGCGTAGAGTGAGGACCCAGATCCATGTCCATCCACGCACCCCAGGGGACAGCCTTGACCAGCGCCAGCGACGCCCGTGCCTACGACCTCGACCGAGCCCACGTCTTCCACTCCTGGTCCGCCCAGGGGTCGCTGAAACCGCTCGTCATCGCCGGCGGGCAGGGCTCGCGGGTGTGGGACGACTCCGGGCACACCTACCTGGACTTCTCCTCGCAGCTGGTCAACACCAACATCGGCCACCAGCACCCCCGGGTGGTGGAGGCGATCAAGAAGCAGGCCGAGACGCTGACCACGATCGCGCCGACCACGGCCAACCTGACTCGTGGCGAGGCCGCCGAGCGGATCACCGACATCGCGCCGGTGGGCTTCAACAAGGTCTTCTTCACCAACGCCGGCGCCGACGCGGTCGAGAACGCGATCCGGATGGCGCGCATCCACACCGGTCGCGACAAGGTGCTCTCGACCTACCGCTCCTACCACGGCAACACCGGCGCGGCGATCGTCGCGACCGGCGACTGGCGACGGATCCCGAACGAGTACGCCCGCGGCCACGTCCACTTCTTCGGCCCCTACCTCTACCGCTCGGAGTTCTGGGCGACCACGCCGGAGCAGGAGTCCGAACGCGCCCTGCACCATCTGCGAAGGGTGATCGAGTCCGAGGGGCCCGCGTCGATCGCGGCGATCCTCCTCGAGACCATCCCCGGCACCGCCGGGATCATGATCCCGCCGCCGGGCTATCTTCCCGGGGTCAGGGCGCTGGCCGACGAGTTCGGGATCATGCTCGTCCTCGACGAGGTCATGGCCGGCTTCGGCCGCACCGGCGAGTGGCTCGCCCTGGACGCCTACGACGTCGTCCCCGACCTGATCACCTTCGCCAAGGGGGTCAACTCCGGCTACGTACCCGCCGGCGGGGTGATCATCTCCGACCCGGTCGCGGCGACCTTCGACGACCAGGTCTTCCCCGGCGGGCTCACCTACTCCGGCCACCCGCTCGCGATGGCGTCGATCGTGGCGACCATCGAGGCGATGAACGAGGAGGGCATCGTCGACAACGCCGCGACCATCGGCACCGACCACATCGCCCCCGGTCTCGCGGCGCTGGCCGAGAAGCACGACGTGATCGGGGAGGTGCGCGGCACCGGGGTCTTCTGGGCCCTCGAGCTCGTCACCGACCGCGGGACGCGCGAGCCGCTCCCGGCCGCGACGATGGGCCGGATCAAGTCCGATCTCATCGCCCGCAACCTGATCCCTTTCACCATGGAGAACCGCATCCACGTGGTGCCCCCGTGCGTCGTCACGCCCGACGAGGTCGCCGAGGCGATCTCGATCTACGACGACGTGCTCGGCTCCCTGTAAGCAGCTCAGTAAGGACGCATGACATGACCGACCTCCCCATCCTCGACCACTGGATCGGCGGGGCCACCAACCCCGGCACCGGCACCCGTCTCGGCGACGTCTACAACCCCGCCCTCGGCACCGTCCAGAAACGCGTACGTTTCGCCGCGGCTGCCGACGTCGACACCGCCGTCTCCGCGGCCAAGAAGGCGTTCGAGGAGTGGAGCGAGACCTCGCTGACGCGGCGTACGGCAGTGCTCTTCAAGTTCCGCGAGCTGCTCAACGCCCGCAAGGGCGAGCTCGCCGAGATCCTGACGTCCGAGCACGGCAAGGTGCTCTCCGATGCCGCGGGCGAGATCGCCCGCGGCCTCGAGGTCGTCGAGTTCGCCTGCGGGCTCTCCCACCTGCTCAAGGGCACGGTCTCCGAGCAGGTCTCCTCGGGCGTGGACGTGACCACCCTCAAGCAGCCGCTCGGCGTGGTGGGCATCATCAGCCCGTTCAACTTTCCCGCCATGGTGCCGATGTGGTTCTTCCCGATCGCGATCGCGGCCGGCAACGCGGTCGTGGTCAAGCCCTCGGAGAAGGACCCGACCGCGTCCAGCTGGATCGCCGAGCTGTGGTCCGAGGCAGGGCTGCCCGACGGGGTCTACAACGTCGTGCACGGCGACAAGGAGGCGGTCGACGCGCTCCTCGACAACCCCGACGTCGCCTCGATCTCCTTCGTCGGCTCCACCCCGATCGCCCGCTACGTCTACGAGCGCGGCACCGCCGCCGGCAAGCGGGTCCAGGCGCTCGGCGGCGCCAAGAACCACATGCTCGTGCTGCCCGACGCCGACCTCGACCTGGTCGCCGACTCGGCGGTCAACGCGGGCTTCGGGTCGGCCGGCGAGCGGTGCATGGCGATCTCCGTCGTGCTCGCGGTCGACTCGGTGGCCGACAGCCTGATCTCGAAGATCACCTCGCGGATGGCCACGCTCAAGACCGGCGACGGCACCCGGGGGACCGACATGGGACCGCTCATCACCGGCGCCCACCGCGACAAGGTGGCTGCGTACGTCGACGTGGCTGCCACCGACGGGGCCGAGGTCCTCGTCGACGGTCGCGGGATCGAGGTGGACGGCGACCCGAACGGGTTCTGGGTCGGACCTACGCTGGTCGACCGGGTGCCGACCACGTCGACCGTCTACACCGAGGAGATCTTCGGCCCGGTGCTCTCGGTCGTCCGCGTCTCCGGATACGAGGAGGGCCTGGAGCTGATCAACTCCGGGCAGTTCGGCAACGGCACCGCGATCTTCACCAACGACGGCGGTGCCGCCCGGCGGTTCCAGCGTGAGGTGCAGGTCGGGATGGTCGGCGTGAACGTGCCGATCCCGGTCCCCGTCGCCTACCACTCCTTCGGCGGCTGGAAGGCGTCGCTGTTCGGGAACGCGAAGGCGTACGGCCCCGCGGGGCTGGACTTCTTCACCCGGGAGAAGGCGGTCACCACCCGGTGGCTGGACCCCTCGCACGGCGGGATCAACCTGGGGTTCCCGCAGAACTCCTAAGCCCAGTAGTCGTCCTCGGGGCTGCCTACGTCGAGCTTCTGCTCGGCGTAGTCGGCCTCATCGACGTCGTCCGGCGTCGAGGTCACGGTCTCCTCGGCGTCCAGCGGCGCCTCGTCGTCGATGGTCTCCTCCACGACGTCGGTCGCCTGCTCCTCGATGTCTGCCTCTGCTGCGTTCTCGGTCATCCGTCCTCCCGGGTCGGCGTGCTCGCAGTCCAGTAGACCACCGGCCACAAGCGCGTGTCATCGCTACGATCCGTCCTATGCGCCCTGCCTCCGAGGCCTGCGGATCGACGTGGGCTCGCAGCTATGACTACACCGCGCGCGAGCTCGTGCGGCCACGTTCCGTGGAGGACGTACGCGACCTCGTGCGGCGCGAGCCACGGCTGCGCGCGCTGGGGTCTCGACACTCCTTCACCGATCTCGCGGACACACCGGGGGTGCTGGTGTCGCTCGACGGCCTGGAGGAGTCACCGACCTTGGTCGGCGATGTGGTCCGGGTGCCCGGCGGGATGCGCTACGGCGAGCTCGCCGCCTGGTTGCAGGAGCACGGGCGCGCGCTGCCCAACCTCGCCTCGCTCCCCCACATCTCGGTCGCCGGCGCGGTCGCGACCGGCACTCATGGCTCCGGGGTCGGCAACGGCTCGCTGGCCACCTCCGTGACCGCGTTGGAGATCGTCGACGGCCGCGGCGACCTGGTGCACCTCTCGGCCGGGGAACCCGACTTCCCCGGGGCCGTGGTCGGCGTCGGCGCCCTGGGGATCGTGACCCATCTCGAGCTGCTGACCTCGCCGACCTACCAGGTCGCTCAGACGGTTCACGAGGGTCTTGCCTACGCTGACCTGCGAGAACACCTCACCGAGATCCTCGGCGCGGCCTACTCGGTGTCGATCTTCACCCGGTGGGCAGACGAGCCCGAGACGACCGGAGCGAGGTCGAGCGGCGAGCTTGCTCGTCCGCTCGCGCCGAGCGAGGGAGTAACCGCGCGCAGCGCGGACGGGTCCGTCGCCCGGGTCTGGGTGAAGTCGCGCTCGACGACGCCGGAGATACCCGGGACCGTGCTCGCGACCCGGCCCCACCATGTCATTCCGGGCCTCGACCCGGCCCCGTGCACCGAACAGCTCGGCGTGCCGGGACCGTGGCACGAGCGGTTGCCCCACTTCCGGCTCGACTTCCAGCCGAGCGTCGGCGCCGAGCTGCAGAGCGAATACCTGGTGCCGCTCGATCGCGCGCAGGAGGCGGTCGAAGCCGTCCGGTCGCTCGCCGACCGGGTCCGGCCGCTCCTGGAGGTGAGCGAGATCCGCGCGGTCGCCGCCGATGAGCTGTGGCTCTCCCCCGCCTATGGCGCCGACACGGTGGCGCTGCACTTCACCTGGAAGGCCGACCCCGCCGGCGTACGCGAGCTCCTGCCGGACCTGGAGGAACGGCTCCCGGCCGGCACCCGACCGCACTGGGGCAAGCTCTTCGCCACCGAGGACCCCGGCGCCGAGTTCCCCCGCTGGGACGACTTCCGGGACCTCGTACGCCGCTTCGACCCCGACCGCCGGTTCTGGAACGCCTGGCTGGATCGGGTGCTCGGCTGAGATTTCGGGGTAGTCCGGCCCGGCGACGTCAGTCCTCGACGAACTGGCGGTGGTTGCGGATCACCTCGGCGATGATCACGTTGAGGATCTTCTCGGCGAACTCAGGGTCGAGACCGGCGTCGTCGGAGAGCCGACGGAGTCGCTCGATCTGGACCGCCTCGCGGCTGGGGTCGGCCGGCGGGAACCCCGCGCGCGCCTTCAGCCGGCCGACCTGCTCGGTGCACTTGAAGCGCTCGGCGAGAAGGTGGACAAGGGCGGCGTCGAGGTTGTCGATGCTGCCGCGCAGGCGGAGGAGCTCGTCGTGGGCTGCGCTGTCGGGTTCGGTCACAGCGCTATCAAACCTGATGCGAGCCCCTGAGCACGGACGAGTCTTACTCGCCGGACTCCTTCGAGGACTGCTCCGCAAGCGCCTTGTCGATGTCGAGGTCGACGACGGCGTCGATGACCTGCTTGAGCGCGGGCGCGGGGAGCGCACCGGGCTGGGAGAAGACGAGGTTGCCCTTCTTGAAGGCCATCAGCGTCGGGATCGAGGTGATGTTGGCGGCACCGGCGAGCGCCTGCTCGGCCTCGGTGTCGACCTTCCCGAAGACGATCTCGGGGTGCTCCGCGGAGGCGGCGTCGTAGACGGGCGCGAACTGGCGGCACGGGCCGCACCAGGACGCCCAGAAGTCGACGAGGACGATCTCGTTGTCGGTGACGGTGCTCTCGAAGTTCTCTGCGCCGAGCTCGACGGTGGGCATGGGGCTCTCACTTCCGGTAAGGGTGGGTGCGCGCCGGATCGGCGGGCACGTACGTCTCAACGCACGTGCGCCACCGAGGATTCCCCGTGCGGATACCTCCTCAGGTCAGGGAAGGCGCTTGGCCTTCGGCCCGATCTGCCGCTCGATGCGGCTGCGTGGCTGCCCGGTCAGCTTGGCGACGATCGGAACCCGGTACACGTATCCACCGACAGCCGCTGCGATGACCAGCAAGATAATCCAGAACATGTGATCCAGAGTACGCCGCACCACCCAGGCCCCACCTCAGGATTGTCCCTGAGATGAGGCCCGGATGAGGCCCGGATGAGTCCCGGGTCGGCGTCAGGCGGCGCGCCGGCCGCGGCGGCCGGACTCGCGCTTGCGGAGGGCGTCGGTGAGCAGCGAGACCAGGGCCTCGAGCTGCACGTCGGCGGAGTCGGTGACCTCCTCGTCGGAGCCGTCCAGAGCACGTGCCGCGAGGCCGGCCTTGGAGTCGATCAGCTCAGCGATCCGGGTGTCGATGGTCTGGCTCGCGATGATGCGCCACGCCGTGACCGGCTCGGTCTGGCCGATCCGGTGGACGCGGTCGATCGCCTGGGTCTGCTCGGCGTCGGTCCAGGAGAGCTCGGCCAGGATCAGGTTGGAGGCGGCCTGCAGGTTGACGCCGACACCGGCGGCGGTGAGCGAGCAGACGATGATCTTGACCTCGGGGTCGTTCATGAACTCGTCGATCGCCTTCTCGCGCGCCTTCGAGGTCTGGTCGCCGCGGATCGTGGAGTAGCGGATGCCGCGCTCCTCGAAGAGCTTCTGCGCGGTGTCCATCACTTCGATGTGCTTGGCGAAGAAGACGACCTTGCCGACGTTGCGGGCCAGCTGGGCGGCGTAGTCGGCGGCCAGCGAGGCCTTCGCGCGACCGATGCGGCGCATCATGCCGAAGACGTTCTCGCCGGTGGAGGCGTCCTGGTCCTCGCGCTCCCAGGTGGCGACGCGGCGGATCAGCTCGAGGTCGAGCTCGCCGGGGGCCGGCTTGGCACCGGTCACCCGGGTCTCGATCGCGGTGTCGTAACGCTGCATCATCCGCTTGGCCAGCTCGGCCTCGGCGGCCCGGATCGAGCGGCCCTCGGCGTCGTCCAGCTCGACCGGAAGGTCTGCGATGCGGCGCGCCGGGATGTCGCTGGCGACGTCGATCTTGCGACGACGCACGATGCCCTGGTTGACCACGACCCGGCGAGCCGCTCCGTAGAACGAGTTGTCCTGCGGGGTCAGCCCGGTCTCCTCGAGCCCCTCGAGCAGTCCGTTGAGCGGCTTGACGTCGTCGATCCAGCCGAGGAACTGCCAGATCGCCCGGAAGTCCTCGATGTCGTTGATCAGCGGGGTGCCGGTCAGCGCCATCAACAGCGGGTTGGCCGTACGCTGCCGGATCTTCTCCGAGAGGGCCAGCACGTGCTGGGAGCGCTGGGAGGACTTGTTCTTGATGAAGTGGGCCTCGTCGACGACCATGCCCTTGAAGCCGAACTCGCCGAGCCATCCGACGTGACGGTCGAGGATCTCGTAGTTGACCACGACGATGTCGGCGAAGCCGTCGATGTCCTCGCCGTTGCCGTGCACGACGGTGGCCTTCTTGGACGGCGTCCAGAGGTCGACCTCGCGCGCCCAGTTGGCCTTGACGACGTTGGGCACGACCACGAGCAGGGGGTAGGCATTGGCTGCCTCGGCGGCGAGCAGGGCCTGCGCGGTCTTGCCCAGGCCGGGCTCGTCGGCCAGCAGGTAGGAGCGGTGGCCTTCGGCCGCCGAGGCGACCAGCTGGGCCTGGTGGTGCATGAGCTCGCGGGTGCCGGGTGCGTCGATGTGGCCGGGGCCGTAGGCCGGCGGCTCGGGCAGCGGCATGCAGGAGGGGCCGGAGTCGGCGTACTCGAAGCTTCGGAACAGCGGCCCGAGGAGCTCCCAGCCGGACAGGCGGCGGGCGTGCACAGGCGGGCGGGCGTTGGTGAAGTCGGGCACCAGGAACGGGTTGGAGAGCTGGCGCTGGACGACGCTCGCCGGGACCACGCGCTTGTCGGGGACGACGGCGGCGGGGGTCTCGTCCTCGTCCTCCTCCAGGTCCTCGTCCTCGGGGACGTCGACGCCACCACGGGCCATCAGCTCGTGCTTGAGCTCGACGGCGGCGTCGGAGACCTCGGCACCCTCGGCGAGGAGCTCGAAGAGGCGCGAGTCCATGGTCGCGGTCTTGGCGAGGATCGTGGCGATCCCGTCCAGACGCTTGAGCTGCTCGGCACGGCGGCCCTCGTTGAGGGTCTCGTCCTCGAGCACGCGGTGGCGCTCGTCTCGGGCGAGGAGCGCGACGACCTGGAACTTGGTCCGTACGTCGGGCATGGCCGAGCGGCGCTGCACCGCCGACTCCACCTCGCGGACGACCTGCGCGAGCACCGGAATGATGCCCTCGTTGTCCTTGTGGACGCCCTTGCGGCGACCGTTCTGCCCGGACTTGCCGGCACTGCCGTTGCTACGCGAACGGCCGGACCGGTTGTTGCGCCGGGTAGCGGCTCCCTGAGCCAACTGAATCCTCCTTGGGGCCACGCACGGGTGAGTGGCATGTCCAAATGCCGACCCTCATCGGCCGGTCGCCCTCCCAGGGCTCACGCAGATCGATGGCTGACGACTGACGACCGCGTCCAAACAGCGGATACGCGCGATCGGCGCCTCATCGACCGGGCCAGTGACCCGTTCGGTCCCCACGACGAACGTTCACGAGCCGGGCGCTTGCAGCGAGTGTAACCCCACCCACACCTGTTAGTGGAAGTCTCGTTCCGCGTTTTCTGTCAATTGATCAAACACGGGCGTCAGGAGGCAGGCGCGACGGCTCAGTCGGCCAGGTACTGATCGGCCCACGCGGAGATGATCCGGGCGGCGCGCTGGGCCTGACCCCGCTTCGTGAGGAGGTGGTCGGAGCCCTCCAGCGACACGAAGGACCGCGGGTGGCGGGCGGTGTTGAAGATGTCGGAGGCGTTCTCGATGCCGACCGTGGTGTCCGTGGGGCTGTGCATGACCAGGAGCGGCTTCTTGAGCTGCATGATCTTCTGGCGCAGGTCGGCGCGGCGTACGTCGTCGACGAAGGCCTTGCGCAGGGTCAGCGACTTGCCGCCGGCCATCCACGGGGACTCGCCGTCCTCCAGCACCCGGGAGAGCACCGCGTCGTAGTTGTGCTCCACGTGGGCGGGCTGGAACGGGGCACCGACGGTCGCCACGGCGTCTACCCCGACCGCGTCATGCGCCGCGGCCAGGACCGCCGCGCCGCCGAAGGAGTGACCGACGAGCAGCTCGGCCGTGGTGCCGCGCTCGGCCATGAACTTGGTGGCCTCGACCGTGTCGGCGACCTTGTGGGTGAACGAGCCGTCGCCCCAGTCGCCCTCGGAGCCGCCGAGACCGAGGTTGTCGAAGCGCAGCATCCCGATGCCCTCGGCTGCGAGCTGCTTGCAGATCCGCGCCGCCGCCGGCGACTCCTTGCCGAGGGTGAAGCCGTGGCTGAAGACCCCCCAGCCGCGCACCTCGCCCTCCGGGAGGTCGATCAGGCCGGCCAGCTTCGGCCCGGACGTGCTCTTGAACCACACCTTTTCTGTTGCCACGTGCCACATCGTCGCGTGCCGGGGCGCTACGTGCGAGTAGGCCGTGCTGAATTTGTCTGGACGCCGGCATGGTCGTGACCGTATATTCGTCTACGAATATACGGAGGTGAGTGATGGCACGGCGCAAGGTGAGCAACCTGACCGGGCTCGCGGTGCTCGGCACCGTGGTGCAACGACCGATGCACCGCTACGAGATCGCCTCGCTCATGCGCGCCCGCGGCAAGGGCGACGACGTCGATATCAAGTGGAGCTCGCTCTACACGGTCGTGGCGAGCCTGGAGAAGCACGGGTTGCTCGAGGTCGCCGGCACCGACCGCCAGGGCGCGCGCCCGGAGCGCACGATCTACCGCATCACCGAGGCGGGGCGTGCGGAGCTGGTGGAGTGGACCCGCGAGCTGCTCACCACCCCCGTGAGCGAGCAGTCCGGCTTCGTCGCCGGCCTCTCGATGATGGTCGCGCTCTCCCCCGACCAGGTCGCCGACGCGCTGCGCGACCGGCTGACCGCGCTGGAGCAGATGGTGCGCGAGCTGCGGGCGGCGTACGAGGAGGCGGAGGTCCCGCGCCTCTTCCTGGTCGAGACGGAGTACGCGATCGCGATGCGCGAGGCCGAGGCCGCCTGGGTCCGCACGCTGCAGGCCGACCTCGCCTCGGGCACCTACCCGCTCGTCGAGGAGTGGCGCGAGTGGCACCGCAGCGGTGCGATGCCGGACGAGCTCGTCGACCTCGCGGAGCGGGGCGCCGAGCAGGACTGAAACCAAGAACGACCTGGCGGCGGTGCGGCAACACCGCCACCAGGCCCACCTAAGAGAACCGGCACCGCGGCAACGGCGACACGGCTCGGATGGCACTGAGCAGACTATCCGCCGACGCCGCGGTCCTCACCAAGGAGAAGAACCGTGGCATCCATCTCATCAGCACTCGTGATCGGCGGCGGCGTCGCCGGTCCCGTGACCGCGGCCGCGCTGGCAAAGGCCGGCATCGAGGCGACCGTCTACGAGGCCTACCCCGAGCCCACCGAGGGCATCGGTGGCCTGCTCGCGCTCGAGCCGAACGGCGTCGTCGCCCTCGACACCATCGGCGCCGCCGCCGGCGTGCTCGAGGCCGGCACCCCGATCACCCGCTCCCGGATGGCGATCGGCGGCCGTACGTTCGACCTGACCGCCTCGCCGGCCGGGTTGCCGGCGCGGCAGGCGATCGAGCGCGCCGACCTGCACCGCGTCCTGCGCGAGCAGGCGGTCGCGGCCGGCGTACGTCTCGAGCACGGGCGGCGGCTCGTCTCGGTCTCCGAGGAGGCCGACGGCGTGGTGGCGCACTTCGACGACGGGTCCTCGGCAAGCGGTGACGTCCTCGTCGGCGCCGACGGGGTGCGCTCGACCGTGCGTACGCTCATCGACCCGGGCGCGCCCGGCGCGAACTACACCGGGCTGCTCGGCTTCGGTGGGTACGCCGACGTCGACCTCGATGTCGAGCCGGAGACGATGACCTTCGCGTTCGGGCGGCGCGCCTACTACCTCTACTGGCGCCACGGCGACGGCCGGGTGGCGTGGGGCGCCAACCTGCCCTCGCCCTACCTCAGCCTCACCGAGGCCCGCCGGACAGCGCCCGAGGAGTGGTTGCGCACGCTCCGCGAGGTGTACGCCGACGACGACCCCGGTGCCCTCCTGGCCGCCTCGACGTCGGACGAGTCGCTGCAGGTGGTCGGGGCGCTGCACATCATGCCGCCGGTGCCGCACTGGCACCGCGGCCGGATGGTGCTGGTGGGCGACGCGGTGCACGCACCGTCGAACAGCACCGGCCAGGGCGCCTCGCTCGCGATCGAGAGCGGCATCCAGCTGGCTCGCTGCCTGCGCGACCTGCCGTCGGTCGGGTCGGCGTTCGCCGCGTACGAGGGTCTGCGGCGTACGCGAGTGGAGAAGATCGCGGCTCGCGGGGCGAAGATCAACCACACGAAGGCGCCCGGTCCGCTCGCGCGGCGGGTGATGCCGCTGGTGCTGCCGCTCGTCTTCCGGGCCCCGGCCGTGGCTCGCGTTGCCGAGGAGGAGCAGCGCTACGCGATCGACTGGGACGCGAAGGTCGCCTGACGCGGGTGGTCGGAGTCTGTCGAGACCGCCCCCGGTCGACCAAGACAGGCCCAAAACACAGGACGTGCGGTGATCAAAAAGGGTTTTTGGAAAAGACATTAACCCAGGGGGCCCGCCGGCGC
>NZ_JBHWLY010000012.1:83873-107056 GCF_042730435.1 Nocardioides sp. NPDC059952
AACCCCACTACCCAGCTCCCCATCGCGGGGGGGGTCGGTTTCTTTCTTAAACCCCACGGGCGGCGGGGCGTCGTGGGGGGTGGTGCGTTGTAGGCCCCACGGGCCGGGTCTCGACAGACTCCGACGAACCTCAGCGCTCGACGTAGAACAGACGCTTGTTGAGGAACTCGTCGATCCCGAGCGGGCCGAGCTCGCGGCCGAAGCCGGAGCGCTTGGTGCCGCCGAAGGGGACGTCGGCGCCCTCGCCGGCCGGCGTGTTGACGTTGGCCATGCCGACCTCGAGCTGCTGGGCGACGGCGATCGCGCGCGCCTCGTCGGTCGAGAAGACGGCGCCGCCGAGGCCGTACTCCACCGCGTTGGCCAGATCGACGGCCTCCTCGTCGGTGCTCACCTTGTAGACGACGGCGACCGGGCCGAAGAGCTCCTCGGTGTAGGCGCGCATCTGCGGGGTGACGCCGGTGAGGACGGCGGGGGCGAAGAAGGCGTCGGGGCCCTCGGAGATCTCGCCACCGGCGTGGAGCGTGGCGCCCTTGTCGACGGCGTCCTGGATCTGCGCGCGCAGCGCCTCGGCCGCCTTGCGGGCCACCAGCGGGGAGTAGACCGTGTCGTCGCCGTCCTCGCCCTCGAGCGGCTTCATCGCGGAGGCGCGCTTGGTGAGGGCCGCGACGAAGTCGTCGTAGACGCCCTCGTTCACGATCATCCGCTTGTTGCCGTTGCACACTTGGCCGACGTTCTCCATCCGGGTCGCCCAGGCGGTCTCGGCAGCCTCGTCGATGTCGTCGGAGTCGAGGATGATGTAGGGGTCGGAGCCGCCGAGCTCGAGGACGACCTTCTTCAGGTTGCGACCGGCGGCCTCGGCGACCGCCGTGCCGGCACGCTCGGAGCCGGTCAGCGAGACCGCTCGGACCCGCGGGTCGCCGATCATCGTGGCGATCTGCTCGTGGGTGGCGTAGAGGTTCTGGTAGACGCCCTCGGGAAGGCCGGCCTCCTCGAAGATCTTCGCGATGGCGGCCGAGGAGCGCGGGCAGTTCTCGGCGTGCTTGAGGAGGACGGTGTTGCCGGCGACCAGGTTGGGCGCGGCGAAGCGGGCGACCTGGTAGTAGGGGTAGTTCCACGGCATGACCCCGAGCACCGGGCCGAGCGGGAGACGCTGGATGACCGCCTTGCCCTCGTGGCCGGGCAGGTCGGTCTCCGCGAGCAGCTCGGGGCCGTGATCGGCGTAGTAGGCGGTGATCTCACCGGAGAACTCGGCCTCGCCGGCACCGGAGGAGGCCTTCTTGCCCATCTCGGTGCGGATGATCGAGCCGAGCTTCGCGGCCCGCTCGGTGAAGAGGTCCGCGGCGCGCTTCACGATCGCGGAACGCTCCTCGATCGGGGTCGAGCGCCAGGCTGCGTACGCCTTCTTGGACCGCTCCAACGCCTCCTCCACCTCGGCGTCGGTGGCGAACGGGAAGGTCTCGATCACCTCGCCCGTTGCGGGGTCGGTCACCTGGTAGGGAGGCGTGGTGCTCATCGTCATCCTCTTCGATCGGGGCTGCTTGTGGTGCGATGGTACGTGGTTTCGGGGCGCTTTTGATGACGGAACCGTTACTCTTTACCGGTTTTCGCAACTGAATCCGAAGTTAGGACACGTTCTAGAATGTCCGCATGGATCTCGCATTCTTCCGGCGCACCGATGACGGTTTCGAGCCTACGCCGATGGCTCGCAGCATGTGGGCCGAGGACCACATGCACGGAGTGGCCGCCAGCGGCCTGATCGCCCGCGGCCTCGAGGACCAGATCGAGGAGCTCGGACGCGCCTCGGAACTGGTGCCGTCGCGTTATCACGTGGACCTGTTCCGACCGCCGCGGATGGTGCCGACGAGGATCCGCACGAGGGTCGTACGCGACGGCCCGCGCATCGCGCTGCTCGACGCCGAGATGGTCCAGTCGTCCGAGGACGGCTCGGAGCGGGTCGTGGCGCGTGCGACCTGCACCTACCTGCTCGCCGGCGAGAACCCGGCCGGTGAGGTCTGGTCGGCGACCGAGCGCGCCACTCCCCCGCCGCTCGAGGTCGCGCCGCCGACCTCCGAGCCGCACGTACCGTTCTTCGTCTCCGAGAACCCCTGGTCCGACGACTTCGGCAAGCACCAGAACGCCGGGCGCCACGTCACCTGGCAGGTTGCCGTACCGACCGTCGCCGGCGAGCCGATGACCCCGTTCCAGACCGTCGCCTCGATCGCCGACGCGACCTCGATGGTCACCAACTGGGGCAGCAACGGCGTCGAGTGGATCAACACCGACATCTCGCTCGCCCTCGCCCGGCGACCGGCCGGGATGGAGGTCGGCCTCGCCACCATCGACCACGTCGCCCACGAGGGCATCTCCGTCGGCACCGCCGAGGTCTTCGACCGCGAGGGCACCATCGGCACCGCCACCGTCACCGCCCTGGCCAACGCCAAGCGCACCGTCGACTTCACCGCTCCCGTCGAGGGTGGCCCAGCCACCCCGGTCTAGCCGAAACCGTAGTTCTGGCGGGCCGAATCCGCACTTGTGGGCGACGAAACTCTAGTTTCGTCGCCCACTTCTGCAGCCTCGGCCGCCAGAACTCACTTCTCGGCCGCCATTTCTGCGGATTCGGCCAGGGCGAGGTTGTGGGCGACGAGGGCGGCCATCAGGGCCCGCTGGCGGGTCGGGGTGAGGCCGAAGCCGGAGGGGGTCAGGTCGGGGGTGGCGAGGGACTCGTCGATGCCGTGGAGGCGGGCGGTCGCGTGGTTGACGTCGGCGATGGCCTGCCGGAGATCGGCGGTCGCGGGGTCGTGGGTGTCGGGGTCGCCGACGAGGTTGAGTACGCCGGTGATGCCGATCCGGCGCTCGTCGCCGACCCGGTCCAGGGCGGCCAGGAGCGCAACGCCGACCGGGCGGAGCGGCCCGAGGTCCGCGGGGAACGGGTAGGTCGCACGCAGGCGCGAGGGGTTGTAGCGGTAGGCGGTGTTGAGCATGGTGCCGCCGGCGCGTACCGCCCAGGCGCGGTGGAGGTCGGAGGCCAGGAACGCGTACGCCGCCGCATCCTGCGTCGGGTAGACGACCAACCCGTTGGAGAAGACGTGGTCGGCGCCGACCAGGACGGGCCACAGGTGCTTGCTGTGCTTGCTGAAGGCGATGACGTGCGAGAGCTCGGCGGCGTCGCGATAGAGCTCCTCGACAGGGCTGAGGAAGCCCCACCAACGCTCCTTGAGCTGGGGGTACTTCACGAACTGGCGGCGGCGCTCGGCTCGCACCTTCGACCGCACCAGCCGCGCGAGCGCGCGGTCCACGGCGAGCTCCTCGAGGCCGAGCCTGCCGACGTCGAGCACGAAGCGTGAGGCGGTCGAGCCGCACGGCGTCACCAGGTCCTCGCCGCTGAGATAGGGCCGCACGGTGTGTCCGAGCGGACCACGTCCGAGAGCCTCCGCCTCGGACGGTGTCAGGACGAGCGAGCGGCCGAGCACGATCGTGCCCTGATAGCCGTGGGGCAGCGGTACATCGAGCTCCAGCCGCGCCGGCTCCGGGAGCGAGAAGCCGTCCTCGAGGGTCCCGGTGATCGCCGGGACCGAGCGCCCGTCGAGCCACGCGCTGTCGAGCGGCCGGGTGGTGAGCCAGATCTTCGCGAAGCGCACTCCGGCGGTCGGCCACGGGGCCGACCGCTCCGCCCGGGCGACCTGCCAGCCGCGGTCCAGGAGCGCGCCGAGGCCGAAGCGCGCGGTGTCTCCCTCACTGATCGAGTCGGTCGTGATCAGCCCGATCTCGCCGCGGCTGAGAGCAGCGGCCCGGAGCAGGAAGTAGATGACGTAGTCGGCCCGCCTCGTCGTGCCGGCGGCGAGCGTGTGCGCGAGGTAGTCGCGCAGCTCCTGGCCGATCGCGTCCCGCACCCGCTTCACCCCGAGGTAGGGCGGGTTGCCGACCACCGCGTCGAAGCCGCCGCGCGCCATCACCTCGGGCGCGGCCAGCGCCCAGTGGATCGGCCGGACGGCGGGAACGGGCAGGCGCCGGCTTCGGCCCAGCGCCGCGTAGGCCTCCTCGAGCCGTCTCCCCGGCCGACCGCCCAACGGCAGCGCGACCGCGACCATGGCATCGGCGTACGCCTTCGGGTCACCGACACCTGCAGGCAGCTCGTCCGTGTCGACGAGCCCGACCAGCGAGTTGCCGCACAGGATCCGGTCGTCGAGGAAGGTCAGCGGGAGTGAGGGGTCCTCGCAGAGCAGCCAGAGGGAGAGCTTGGCGATGTCGACCGCGACCGGGTCGATGTCGGCACCGTAGAGACAGCGAGTGACGACCTCGGCCACGGGCCGCTCGCACGACGACGCCAGATATCGGGCGCAGGCGAGGAGGAAGACACCGGTCCCGGCGGCGATGTCGACCACGGCCGCGTCGGCGGAGGCGACGGGCGCCAGCGCGTGGGCGACCACCTCGTCGGCGAGCTCGGGCGGGGTGTAGTGGGCGCCGTTGTCGCGCCGCGAGGCGACCTCGAGCAACGCCTCGTAGACGTAACCGATCTCCTCCAGAACCAGATCATCGACTGCGGCCCCATCCAGGAAGAGATAGTTCGACAGCAGATGATCCCGTTTCGGACCATCCGGGCACGACAGCAGCCCCGCGGCGTCCAGTGCGGCGTCGGTGAGCACCATCCCCCGTGCCCGCGCGAACCCCGCCACGACGCTACGCATCACCGCCGCCACCGCCGAGGGGCCGCCGCCCAGCTCGGCAACCGCCGACCGCGCTCGAGTGCGCAGTGCCCGGGGCGTGATCACAGGATGAACCATAGAACGCCGGCAGGTTCGGGGAGACGAACCGATGATGAAGAGTGGCGCAGCGGGGTGTCCACGTTCACCACAACGTCACGCCGTGCGTACAGAATCCGGCGCATGTCCATCGACTCGGAGCGGCTCGGGCCCCTCCTTCACATCCGGCCCGGCACGGCACCCCGCGTGGCCATCGTCTCCGCGAGCTACGGCGCGGGCCACAACTCGGCCTCCCGGGAGATCTCACGAGCGCTCGGGGAGGCCGGATGCGACGTCGAGATCTTCGACTTCGTCGACCTGATGCCCTGGCGGCTCGGGCACGGGCTGAAGGTCGGCTACAAGATGCAGCTCCAGGTCAGCCCCGACTCCTGGGGCACCACGATGAGCCTGGTCATGCCGGGACGCCGGCTCCACAAGCCGTTCAACCAGTTCCTTCGTCTCTCCACGCGCAACCTCACCGAAGCCATGCGCGGCGTCGACCTGGTCATCTCCACCCACCCGTTCTGCTCCCAGGTCATCGGCCACCTGCGCACCAGCGGGCAGCTCACCGTGCCCGCGGTCACCTACCTCACCGACGCCGCGGTCCCGGCCCTGTGGATCAACCCCGGCATGGACCTCAACCTCGCCATCCACGAGGTCGCCGCACGCGAGGCGCGCATGCTCGGCGGCAACGCGGCCGTGGTCCAGCCGCTGGTCCCGCCGGGCGCGGCGTACGTCCCCGGGAAGGTCTTTCCCGACCCCCTCGCGGACCTCCACCTGGAAGGCCCGCGGGCGCTGGTCACCGGCGGCTCGCTGGGCGCCGGCGCGCTCGAGCAGACCGCCCGCGACATCCTCGAGCACAGCGACATGACCCCGATCGTCCTCTGCGCGACCGACCCGTGTCTCAAGCGCCGCCTGGAGCGGATCCCCGGTGTCGTCGCGCTCGGCTGGCGCACCGATGTCCGCGCGCTGATGGCGACCAGCGACTGCGTCGTCCAGAACGCCGGCGGCTTCACCTCGCTCGAGGCCCTGGCCTCGGGCACGCCGGTGATCACCTACCGCTCGATCTCCGGCCACGGCGCCGCCAACTCGGCCAACCTGGACCGCGCCGGGCTGATCCCGTGGGCCCGCGACGAGGTCGAACTCGCCAAGCACCTGGAAGTCGCCGCCGAGTCGCCGCGGTTCAACCGGCTCGCGCTCGGCGTCCCCGACATCGTCCAGCTCCTCACCGACAGCTACGACGAGACCGCCGTGGCCTAGGACCCGAAGAGCCTCGCGGCGTTCTCGCGGAGCACCCCGCGCGCCCACTCGTCTCCGAGCCCGAGCCCCAGGACCCCGTCGACCGCCTCGAGATAGGGATAGGGGATGTTCGGGAAGTCGCTCCCGAACAGCACGCGCTCCCCCAACGCCTTCAGCCGCGGCAGCTCCTCGACAGGGAACGGCGTCGTCGCCTCGGTGAAGGCGGTGAAGGCCATGGTCGTGTCCAGGTGCACGCCGTCGTACTTCTCCACCAGGTCGAGGAACCGCGAGTAGTCCGGCAGCCCCATGTGAGCGACGATCAGCACCAGATCCGGATAGCGCCCGAGCAGCGCCTCCATGCCGGTGGGTCCGGTGAACCGACCCGGCGCGGGCCCGTGCCCGGAGTGGATCACCAGCGGCGTACGCGACTGCGAGAGCACCTCCCAGACCGGGTCCAGCAGCGGCGAGTTGGGGTCGTAGTCGCCGACCTGGACGTGCGCCTTGAAGATCCGCGCGCCCGCCTCGACGGCCTCGCGCACGTAGTCACCGGCCCCCGGCTCCGGGTAGAACGTCGCCGACTGCAGGCAGTCCGGCTTGTCCGCCGCGAACTCCGCACCCCACTGGTTCAGCCACGCCGCCATGCCGGGCTTGTGCGGATAGGTGAGCGCCGAGAAGTGACGTACGCCTAGCGACCGCAGCACCCGGAGCCGCTCCTCCTCGGAGTGCCGATAGGCGATCGGCCACGGCCGCCCGGTCAACGGCCCGGCCGCGTCGAAGTAGGCCCACACCTTGTCGAGCATCCGCTCGGGCAGGAAGTGGGTGTGTACGTCGAAGACGCCGTCCAGGCCGAGCGCGTCGAGCCGCGCGCGGAGCTGCGCGGGCTCGTCGGGGGCGATGGCGACCGCAGGAGGATTCACGCAGCCGAACCTACCTACCCGGCGAACGTCTCGGCGATCGCCCGGGCCCTCCCGGGCACCTCGTCGGCGGTCAGCCCCCACGTCCCCTCGGCGAAGCGCCGGGCGAGCTTGGCGAGCGAGTCGGCGCCCTCGTTGAGCGCCTCGCCGACGTGGCCGCGCACCCACTCGAAGGAGAGCCGATCGGACTCACGGCACAGGTCGTCGTGCATCCGGGTCAGGCCGGCGAGCTCCGCGCGGTGCTCGGTCTCATAGCCCTTCGGCATCGACAGCTCACCTCGCAGCCAGTCCTCGATCATCGCGAGCGCGACCCGCGAGTCGGTCCGGATGGTCAGCGTGCGACGGGGCAGCGCCCGCACCGCCTCGGCGATCGCCTGCAGCTCGGCCAGGACCACCAGCGACTGCGGATCGCGGATCCGGGCGTTCGGGACCTGCCGGCCGAAGCCGTGCTGGCCGTCGCCGGCGAGCCATCCCCAGCCGATGAATCCGCGATGCGCCGACCCGTCGGTCGCCACCACCAGCGGCGGCAGCGGGCCGGCCCGATGGATCGCCAGCGCTTCCACCGCCTCCGCACGGATGTCGGCATCCGCGTCGGCGAACGGCACCACAGTGACCCCGGGATAGGCGTCCGCGATCTCGTCGGTCAGCATCCAGAACCGCGCGTTGGACGGCAGCGCGACCACCACCTGCACCGGCGCGTACGACTCCAGCGAGTCGTACGCCGCTCCGACCGCCGCGATGATCGCGTCCTCGATCCCCCGAGCGCCCAACGATCCCGCTGCGTGCAGCCCTGGACCGACCAGGACCCAGTCCCACTTCTCAGCGTCGCTGCGCTCCTTGACGACGATGAAGCAACGCACCACAGACCTCCTGACCCGCCCGAACAAGTCGCTCTCGACGTTACCGGGCGGCCCCTGAGAAAGAGACCGCGGCGTCAGGATCCGGACACCACCGACCGGAACGGTCAGACGAGCCCGAGCTCCCGGGCGCGTACACCCGCCTGGAACCGGGACGAGGCGCCGAGCGCCTCCATGAGCTCGGCGACCCGGCGCCGGTAGGTGCGTACGCCGAGCCCGAGCGTGCGGGCCGCAGCCTCGTCCTTGACGCCCCGGCCGAGCAGGTCGAGCACCTGCGGCGCGATGTCACGCAGCTCGGCGATCCGGGCGTCGTAGGCGTCCACCGAGGTCGCCGAACGCCAGGCCGCGTCGAAGAGCGAGGTGACGCCCTGGACCACCTCGGGCTGGGTGACGATGCTGAAGCTGCGCTCGCCCAGGCGCCGGTCGCCGGCGAGGATCGCGACCCGGCGATCGATCAGGATCGTCTCGTTGATCTCGTCGGGAGTGATCCGGATCTGGGCGCCGCGGGTGTCACGCATCTCGCGCAGCTGGGCGGCGGAGACCGGGTCGAGCAGCACGTTGGGCCGGTAGACCTTCCGCAGCCGCACCCCGCCGCCGGCGCGCCCGCACAGCGCGGCCCTGATGCCCGCCTCGGTCCGCGCGGCCGACCAGGTGCGCAGGTCGATCGCGGCACAGGCGATGTCGGTGGCGGCCGCGAACAGGTGCGAGGTGCGTCGCACGAGCTCCTCCTCGCCACGTACGACGGCGACGGTCCCGCCCGCCCGGATCGTCCCCACCGTGTTCGTCACGGCATCGATTCTGCCCCGGCCATCAAGGCGCGCTCGGCGATCGGCAACAACCTGCCAAGACCGTGAGTACGCGGCGACCAGTCGCGACGCTGGAGTGCATGACGACGAACCACATCACCGCCGGAGCCGCCGGCACCTGGCAGCTCGGCGACAACCGGATCAACCGGATCGGCTTCGGCGCGATGCGCCTGATCGGCAACCTGTCCACCCCTGTCGCCCCCGATCGTGAGAACGCGATCACGCTGCTCCGCCGCGCCGTCGAGCTCGGCGTGAACCACATCGACACCGCGGCGATCTACTTCACCCCGACGCGCTCGGCCAACGAGCTGATCGCCACCGCTCTCCAGCCGTACGCCTGTGACCTGGTCATCGCGACCAAGGTCGGCCCCACCCCGCGCGGCCGCGACGGCGCCTGGGAGTCCGAGCCACGACCCGAGCGTCTGCGCGACCAGGTCGAGGAGAACATCCGCCAGCTCGGCCTGGACCACCTCGACCTCGTGAACCTGCGCTGGGGAGTCGGACGCGAACGCGGCACCGGGTCGATCGCCGACCACTTCGGCGCCCTGCTCGACCTGCGCGAGGCGGGCCTGATCGAGCACGTCGGCCTCTCCAACATCGGCGCCGAGCAGCTCACCGAGGCACTCGCGATCGGACCGGTGGCCTGTGTACAGAACCAGTACGGGCTCACCACCCGTCGCGAGGACGACGCACTGCTGCGGCTGTGCGGCGAGCACGGGGTCGCGTTCGTGCCCTTCAACTCCATCGGCGCCGCCGTCGCCGGCGCGGTCCCGGGAACCGCCCCCGACGAGAACGGTCGCGATGTCGTCGAGGCCGTTGCCGAGGCGCACTCCGCGACCCCGTCCCAGGTACGCCTCGCCTGGACGCTCCACCAGGGCCCGCACGTGCTCACCATCCCCGGCACCGCCGACCCCGCCCACCTCGAGGAGAACCTCGCGGCCGGCGCCCTCCGGCTCACCGACGAGGAGGTGGCCAGACTGAGCCTGGCCGGGTTGTGAAGCTGAGAGTGGTCTATAGGCCACTCTCAGCTTCACAACCCCGACGCCGCGGGCCCACGGCCACCCCCACCCCACCCGGCACCGCGCGGCCGGCCCCCACCAGCCGGTAGGGGGGGCGCCGCGACCGGGCCAGGACGAAGGCACCCTCGAGGCTGGTGATGAAGCCGATGATGAGGCCGCGGGCCGCCTCGGGCGGGACTCCCCGCTGCTCGAGATGCCGCCCGCCGACCTCGATCCAGTCGGTGAACACCTCGGCGGTCGCCTGACGCAGGGGCTCGTTGGTGCTCGCGACCTCGAGCGCGACGGTGGCGATCGGGCAGGCGTCGGCGTAGTCCGTCTCCACCAGCACCGCGGCCGCGGCCGCGAACGCGGTCTCGACGTTGGTGACGAGGTCGTCGGGGCCGGCGAAGAAGGCCAGAACCAGGTCGCGGTACTCCCTGCCCGCGCGCCGGATCGTCTCGCCCGCCAGGTCGTCCTTGCCCCCGGGGAAGAAGTGGTAGATCGACCCGAACGGCGCCTTGGCCACCTCGGCGATCTGCTTGAGGCCGGTGCCGGACATGCCCTGCCGGCGGAAGAGCTCGGTGCTGGCTTCGAGGATCCGCGCCCGCGTGTTGGTCATCGTCGTCATCTTTCCGGTAGCGCGTGTCGGCCGTGAACGTCTATGGTCAATATATGACTAGAACGATCTATCAAGAGACGCGCTCGGGCACGCGATGGACGTTCGCCCAGTGGGCCGTGCTGGTGATCTGCGCGGCCCACGTCTGCATCGCGATCGCCGGGTTCATCGCCGAGCCGAGCTTCGCGATCGGCCACCACGCACCGACGGCGAAGGTGCTCGGCATGGACTACAACGGCTGGCACGCGCTCGCCGGACTCGCCCTGTTCGCGCCCGGCCTGTTCCTGTGCCGCCGCAACTCCTGGTCGGTCCTCTACCTCCTGGCGGCCGCCGTCGCCGGCACCGTCCCCGGCATCTGGGCGCTCGCATCACCCCAGGTCATGTGGGTCATGCACATGCCCGACCACGTGACCGACGCGATGATCCACTTCGCCACCGCGGCGGTCCTGGTCGTGATCGCAGTCGTGCAGATCCGCCGCGACGGCGGCTGGGCCAGCACGATGTCCGACCTCACTCCTCGGCGGCGTACAGCCCGTCGATGATGTCGGCGTACTTCTTGCTCACCACCCGACGCTTGAGCTTCAGGGTCGGGGTGAGCTCCTCGGACTCGGCGGTCCACTCCTCGCCGAGCAGCTCGAAGGCCTTGACCTGCTCGGGACGGGACAGCCGGGCGTTGGCGGCATCGACGGCCTGACCCACCGCACCGCGGATCACCGGGTGCTGGGCCAGCTCGGCGAGCGAGCCGGCCTCGACGCCGAGCTTCTGGGCGACCACGGGAGCGATCTCGCCGTCGAGGGTGAGGACGGCGACGACGTACGAGCGGCCGTCACCGACCACCATCGCGTGGCCGACGAGCGGGCTCTCCTTGAGGAGGTTCTCGATGTTGGAGGGGGCGATGTTCTTGCCCGCGGAGTTGATGATCATCTCCTTCTTGCGGTCGACCACGGTGAGGAAGCCGTCCTCGTCGAGCGATCCGATGTCGCCGGTGTGCAGCCAGCCCTCGGAGTCGAAGAGCGCAGCGGTGGCATCGGGTCGGCCGACGTAGCCCGGGGTCATGATCGGGCCACGGAACAGGATCTCGCCGTCATCGGCGATGCGCAGCTCGATCCCGGGCTGGGCGCGGCCGACGGTGCCGAGCCGGAAGGCCTCCGGCCCGTTGCCGGTGGCCGCCCCGGTGGTCTCGGTCATGCCGTAGACGTCGTAGATCTTCAGCCCCAGGCCGGCGAAGAACCTCGCCACCTCGATCGGCATCGGTGCGGCAGCGCTGGCCGCCCACTCGACCTTGTCGAGACCGAGCAGTGCGCGCATGGTCGACAGGACTGCGGCGTCGGCCTGTTCGAACTGTGCCTGCAGCTCGGGCGAGGTGGTCTGGCCGAGCTGCTGCGACTCGACGTAGGCCAGCCCGACCGCCATCGCCGTCTCGACCCCGGCCTTCTTGGCCTCGTCGGTCTCGGCGGCGAGGAGCGCGGTGACACCGGTGCGGATCTTCTCCCACACCCGCGGCACCCCGAAGAAGCTGGTCGGGTGCACCTCCTGGAGGGTGCCGAGAAGCAGTGCGGGGTCCTGGACCAGGTAGACGTGGCCGCCGTTGAACTGCGGGATGTAGAGGCTGAGCACCCGCTCGGCGATGTGCGCGAAGGGCAGGTAGGAGACGAGCACCCCCGGCTCCTCGACGCCGGAGACCGTCAGCGAGCTGGTCGTCTCGAAGACGATGTTGCGGTGGGTGAGCACCACACCCTTCGGCTGACCGGTCGTGCCCGAGGTGTAGAGCATCGTGACCGTGTCGTCGGGGGTCACCGCTGCGCTGCGCGCGTCCAGCTCCCCGCCGACCTCGGTCAGCGCAGCCGCGCCCGAGGCCACGAAGTCGTCCCAGGCGACAGCGCGCGGGTCGTCCTCCACGGCGGTGTCGATGGTGACGATGCGTACGATCTCCTCGCGCTTGAGCCCGAGCGCCCAGCGAGCGACGTGGTCGTCGGTCTCGAGCACCACGATGCGCGGGTCCGCGTGCTCGGCGACGTAGCCCACCTGGTCGGGCGCGAGGGTGTTGTAGATGCTGATCGGGACACCGCCGGCGAGCACCGTGGCCATGTCGGCGACCACGTGCTCGATGCGGTTGGCGGCCATGATCGCGACCGACTCCCCCGGCTGGAGACCGGCCGCGATGTAGGCGGCGGCCAGCTCGCGGGCGCGCTGGTGCAGCTCGCCCCAGGTCAGCGTGCGCCAGCCCGTGCCGTCGGAGGTGTGCCGGTCGGAGAAGGCCGGCTCGGCGCCGCGGTCGGCGACCACCCCGGCGAGTACGTCGACCATGGTCTGGTCGCCGATCTGAGACTCGAGGGCGGCGCGGTCGGCGAGGACGTCGGGCATCGGAACGCTCCTTCTGTGGTTTGTGACTCGGGTCACAATCGGGGTGCCTCGACCGTAGGGACGAGTTGCCGCGGGCACAAGAGCCCATCCGCGCTATTCGGGAATCCACCCCGGGCGGCGTCGTTTCCGTTCAGCGGAAGAACGCTCTGGCGGTAGCCGCCCGGACAGGAGTTGACTCGCCCCATGGCAGAAGAACGTACGCAGGTTGTGATCGTCGGCGCCGGCCCCGCGGGGATGCTGCTGAGCCATCTCCTCGCCGCCGACGGGGTCGACTCGATCGTGGTGGAGACCCGGTCGGAGGAGTACGTCGCGGCCCGCATCCGCGCCGGGATCCTGGAGCAGTCGAGCGTCGATCTGCTCACCGAGGTCGGACTCGGTGACCGGCTGGCCCGCGACGCCGACAAGCACCGCGGGATCTACCTGCAGTGGCCCGAGGAGCGCCATCACCTCGACTTCGTCGACCTGGTCGGCCGGGCGGTCTATGTCTACGGCCAGACCGAGGTGCAGAAGGACCTCATCGACGCCCGGCGCGCCGCCGGTCAGGCCATCCACTACGAGATCAGCGACACCGCGCTGCACGACCTCGACTCCGACCACCCCTCGGTCACCTACACCGACGCCGCCGGGCTCCCCCAGCGGATCCGGGCGGACGTCATCGTCGGCTGCGACGGCTCCTTCGGCCCCAGCCGCGCCGCGATCCCGGCGCGGGAGAGCTGGGACCGCACCTATCCCTACAGCTGGTTCGGCATCCTCGCCGACGTCGCGCCCTCCACCGACGAGCTGATCTACGCCTGGCACCCCGACGGCTTCGCACTGCACTCGATGCGCTCGGAGAGCGTCTCGCGGTTCTACCTCCAGGTGCCCAACGGCACCGACCCGGCGACCTGGTCCGACGACCAGATCTGGGACGCGCTCGCCGCCCGGCTCGGCCATGGCCAGAACGGCTGGAGCCTGCAGCCGGGCCGGATCACCGATCGGTCGGTACTGCCGATGCGGTCCCATGTCTCCACCCCGATGCGCCACGGCCGGCTCTTCCTGGCCGGCGACGCCGCCCACATCGTCCCGCCGACCGGCGCCAAGGGGCTCAACCTCGCGGTCGCGGACGTCGCGCTGCTGGCGCCCGCGCTCACCGCGCTGCTCAAGGGTGACTCGCGACTGGCCGACGGCTACTCCGAGACCGCGCTGCGCCGCGTCTGGCGCTGCACCCACTTCTCCTGGTGGATGACGACGATGCTGCACACGGCCGAAGACCCGTTCGACACCCAGCTCCAGCTCTCCCAGCTGCGCTGGGTGACCTCCAGCGAGCACGCCGCCGCCGGGCTCGCGGAGAACTACGCCGGTCTGCCGATCGGCTTCTGAGTGGCCCGCGCCACCGGGTCCGGCTACGGCCTGCTCGCGGCGATCCTGCTCGTAGGTCTCAACCTGCGCGGCTCGATCGCCGCGGTCTCGCCGGTGCTCCCCGACATCCGCGCCGACCTGCACATGTCATCGGCGACGGCCGGGCTGCTGACCAGCCTCCCGGTCCTCTGCTTCGCCCTCGGCGCGCCCGGCGCCGCGTGGCTGGGCCGCCGGGTGGGGATCTACCGGGCGCTGCTCGTGGGCTGCCTGGTCATCGCCCTGGCCACCGCCGTCCGCCCGTACGCCGGAGTCTGGCTGCTCCTGGCCGCGACCGTGGTCCTCGGGCTGGCGATGACGGTCGGCAACGTCTTGATGCCCGTCGCGGTCAAGCGTGACTTCGGGTCGGCCGCGGGCCGGATCACCGGGGTCTCGACCGCCTCGCTCTCGACCGGCGCGGCGCTCGCGGCCGCGCTGACCGCCCCGCTGGCGGGGTGGCTGGGCTGGCGGGACGCGCTGGCCGTGTGGGCGGTCATGGCCGTGGTCGCGGCAGCCGCACTGGCCGGGCCCGCCGCCCGGGAGCACCGCTCACCGGCGTCCGTGGCACCGCGCCGGAGTGGAGAGGGCGCGAGGCTGCGTACGAATCCGGTGGCGTGGGCGGTCACCGCATTCCTCGGCCTCCAGTCGGTGACCTACTACGCGGTGACCGCGTGGATGCCGACGCTGCTGCGCGACACGGCCGACCTGAGCCTGGCCGACGCCGGGGTGGCGATGTCGCTCTTCCAGGTGCTGGGCATCCCCGGCACGCTGCTGGTGCCGGCCCTGATCCACCGGGGGCGCGACCAGCGGGCACTGGGCGTGGTGATCGGCGTGGTCTGGCTGGTCGTGGTCGTCGGTCTCGCCCTCGCCCCCGGCCTCTGGCCGGTCTGGTGCGTGGCCGGCGGGATCGTGCAGGGCATGGGCATCTCCTACGCCTTCACCATCCTGGTGCTGCGCAGCGCCGACGACCACGTCGCGGGCCGCCTCTCGGCGATGATGCAGCTGCTCGGCTACACCGTCGGCGCCTCCGGGCCGTTCCTGGTCGGCCTGATCCAGGGCGCCACCGGCTCCTGGACCCTGGCGATGGTCCCGCTCTGGATCGCCGCGGCGGGACTGGTGGTCGCCGTGATGGTGGCGGGACGGGACCGCCTGGTCAGGGTGTGACCAGGGCCGGGGCGGGCGCGAGCACCACGATGTGAGCGGCGGCTCTTGCTCGATCAATTGGATTCGTGTTTAGGTAAGCCTTACCTAAACAGGAGGTGCCATGGATTCGACCGCCAGCATTGCCCGCAGCATCCTGTCATGCCCCCGTGGCGGCAGCGTGGTGATCGACGGCATCCCCTACTCGATGGAGGAGCTGGAGATGCAGGGCTTCGCCGACGACGGCGGCCGCCCGACCTTCCTGTGCCCGCCCGAGCAGCGGATGGCGTACGCCGGGCGCCGGGGCAGCCACGTCGTGCTGGTCCTCCAGGGCATGCTCGGCAACGACGAGGCGGTCCGGCTGACCGGGACGCTGAGGTGGCTGCGTACCGATGCCTGCACGTGCTGCGAGACGGAGTGGGAGGAGGTCGTCATGGACGTCTCCAACGTCATGCTGGTCCGCCGCAGCGGCGAAGCGGTCCCGGTCCCCCTCGACGCCTTCACCGACCGCGAGCTCGACCTGAACGACGGTGTGCTCCACCGCAACCAGGACCACCTCAACAACCACCACGGCAACGAGCTGCGCGAGGCGGTCGCGACTCGCTCCTACATCCCGGTCGACACCATCCTGGCCGCCCAGATCACCGGGCTCTGCGCCGAAGGCTTCGAGTTCCAGTGGGTCGACGAGGCGGGGGCGCACAGCGCGCGGACCACGTTCGACCACCCGGCCCGGACGCCGGAGGACCTCGTCGCCGGCGTCCGGAAGGCACTCGCCGCCGAGATCTGCTGAACGGGACACGCGCGCCGAACCTGTTTCCTGGTACACAAATCCCATGTACCTTGATGACGTATCAACGTCGTGCAAGGAGGCTCGGATGGTTGTGCGGACACTTCTCTCGATCGGTGGCTACGTGGGTGCGGTCGCCGGCACCCCTGTCCGGATGATCGCGCCGACCAGGCCCCTGCCGCGCCAGGACTACGACCAGACGCTGCGTACGTTGTCCGAGGCGTCGGTCGAGATGTACTTCAACGCCTTCAAGGACGTCGACTGGGACGCGCCCGAGATGGCCGTGCCCGAGGACGACGAGCGCTGGATCCTGCCCACGCTCGACCTGCTCGGTGCACACCCGTGGTACCGGTCGCTGCCCAGGGCCCGGCAGATCGAGGTCGGCCGGCACCGCCTCACCGCGATGGTGAAGACCGGCTCCCAGTTCGAGCAGCTGCTCCTCCTCGGCGGCACCCAGTTCCTGATGGGCGTCGACAACGGCGACCCCGAGTTCCGCTACTTCATGCACGAGCTCACCGAGGAGACCCATCACATCCAGATGTTCCAGGAGTTCACCAACCGGGTCTGCCCCGACGTCGCGGGCGCACCGGGTTGGCTGATGCGCGCCATCCCGCTCGTGGGACACCTCGGCGGCCTCTACCCGGCCCTCTTCTTCGCCATCATCCTGGCCGGCGAGGAGCCGATCGACCACGTGCAGAAGGAGGCCATGCGCGCCGGCGGAACCCACCCGCTCCTGGACCAGATCATGGCCATCCACATCGCCGAGGAGGCCCGCCACATCGGCTTCGCGCACGCCTGGCTCGAGGAGCACGCCCCCTCGCTCAACCCGGTCTCGCGGCTGGCCCTCGGCATCCTCACCCCGCTCGCGATGCGCCTGGGCTCCGACGCGATCATCATCCCCTCGCGCGCCGATCGGGAGCTGATGGGGCTCCCGGACTCAGTCGTCCGCGAGGTCTGGGGCACCGGCGCCGAGGCCGCCGCGTTCCGCCGTCACCTCTTCGCCGACGTCCGGATGCTCTTCGACAGCCTCGGGCTGCGTACGCCGCTGACACGGTGGTCCTGGAAGGTGCTGGGGGTCGACGGACGACCCGCGCGCTTCCGCGCCGAACCGCCCACCGCCGCTGCCTGAGCGGCTTGACGGACAGAGTTGAATGGCATCACCGACTCACACGAGGAGCACGATGCCGAACAACGACAATGGCCGCGCGAACATCGGCGTGGTGGGCCTGGCCGTGATGGGGTCCAACCTGGCCCGCAACCTCGCCTCCCGCGAGGGCAACGCGGTCGCGGTCTACAACCGCACCTACGCCCGCACCGACGAGCTCATCACCGAGCATCCCGAGGCCGGCTTCCTCGCCTCCGAGACGATCGACGACTTCGTGGCGACGCTGGCCAAGCCGCGTACGGCGATCATCATGGTCCAGGCGGGGGCGGGGACGGATGCGGTGATCGAGCAGCTGGCCGAGCGGTTCGAGCCGGGCGACATCATCGTCGACGGCGGCAACGCCAACTTCAACGACACCATCCGCCGTGAGCGCGAGCTGCGTGAGCGCGGCCTGAACTTCGTCGGCACCGGCATCTCCGGCGGCGAGGAGGGCGCGCTGAACGGCCCCTCGATCATGCCTGGCGGCTCGGCCGAGGCCTGGAAGACGCTCGGCCCGATCCTGAAGAGCATCGCCGCGGTGGCCGAGGGCGAGCCGTGCGTGACCCATGTCGGCACCGACGGCGCCGGCCACTTCGTGAAGATGGTCCACAACGGCATCGAGTACGCCGACATGCAGCTGATCGCGGAGGCCTACGACCTCCTCCGGCGGGTGGGCGGGCTCTCGGTCGAGCAGCTCGTCGACGTCTTCAAGGACTGGAACACCGGCGACCTCGAGTCCTACCTGATCGAGATCTCCGCGGAGGTGCTCGCCCAGAAGGACGCCAAGACCGGCCAGCCGCTCGTGGACGTCATCCTCGACGAGGCAGGCTCGAAGGGCACCGGCGTGTGGACGGTGCAGAACGCGCTCGGCCTCGGCATCCCGGTCTCCGGCATCGGCGAGGCCGTCTTCGCCCGGGCGGTCTCCTCCAAGCCGGCCCAGCGCGCCGCGGTGCGGGCCTCGGTGACCGACCGCCCGAAGGCACCCCCGGTCCCCGACACGTTCGTGGAGGACGTACGCGCGGCTCTGTACGCCTCGAAGGTGGTCGCCTACGCACAGGGGTTCGACCTGATCGTGGCCGGGGCTAAGGAGTACGGCTGGGACATCGACCTCGGCGCACTCGCCAAGATCTGGCGGGCCGGCTGCATCATCCGGGCCCGCTTCCTCAACCGGATCGTCGACGCCTACGCCACCGAGCCCGACCTGGAGACGCTGCTCGTCGACCCCTACTTCGCCGACGCGGTCGCCTCCGGCGGGGAGGCGTGGCGACGCGTCGTCGGGATCGCGGTGGCCTCCGGCGTACCGGCACCGGGGTTCTCCTCGGCGCTCGCCTACTTCGACTCGCTCGCCGCCGACCGGCTCCCGGCCGCGCTCATCCAGGGCCAGCGAGACTTCTTCGGCGCGCACACCTACAAGCGCGTCGACAAGGACGGCACCTTCCACACGCTGTGGTCCGACGACCGCTCGGAGATCCCGACGACGCCCTCGACCCACTAGGTAGCCCGGCATCGGGAGATACCGAACTTGGGGCTGTCGGCGTAGCGAACGGCGTACCTAGCCTGAAGTATGGGGTTCGACGTCGCCGCGGAGAGGTATGCCCGATTCATGGGGCGCTACGCCGAACCCCTCGCACCGCACTTCGCGGACTTCGCCCGGGTCAGCATGGGCCAGCGGGTGCTCGACGTCGGCTGCGGACCGGGCACGCTCACCCGCCACCTCGTGACCCTCACCGAGGCCCACCTGGTGGCCGCGATCGACCCCTCGCCACCGTTCATGGAGGCGGTCGCACGGCAGCTGGCCAGGGTCGATGTGCACACCGGCGTGGCCGAGGCGCTCCCCTTCGACGACAACTGGTTCGACGTCTCGCTGGCCCAGCTGGTCGTGCACTTCATGACGGACCCGGAGGCGGGGATCAGGGAGATGGTCAGGGTGACCCGGCCGGGCGGCACCGTCGCGGCGTGCGTCTGGGACGCCGACACCGGCGCCGTCGCGCCGTTCTGGTCCTGCGTGCACGAGATCGACCCGGAGGCCGAGGACGAGGCCTTCCTCGCCGGCGCCCGGATGGGTGACCTCGAGCAGATGTTCCGGAAGGTCGGGCTCCGCAACGTCGAGCCCAGCGGCCTGGTCATCCGCGTCACCCACCCGACCTTCGAGGAGTGGTGGAACCCCTACACCTTCGGGGTCGGGCCGGCGGGCGACTACGTGGCGGCGCTCGACGAGGCTGGTCGTACCGCGCTCGAGGAGGTCGCCCGGCGCCGGCTCGGGAACGGCCCGATCACCGTGACCGCGACCGCGTGGGCGGCCCGCGGAACCGTCGCCTAGCAACACGCCCTGCGCCGGGCGAGATTTGCATCGGACCCCTATCCTCCATATGGTTGTAAAAGTCAACCAACTTGGAGGGATGATGATCGGGCACGCGACGTACCAGGAGCTGATCCATCAGCTCAGCGAGGTCGGAGCCGTACGCAAGGGCCTCGTCCGCAGGCTTCCGCCCGAGCTCACAGCCGGCTCCGCGGGGGTGCTGACGATGCTGCGCCAGCACGGCGACATGACCATGAGCGAGCTCACCGAGCTGCTCGCCGTCGACATCTCGGTGACCAGCCGGCATGTGGCGTGCGTCGCCGACCAGGGCTGGATCGAGCGCTCCCCCAACCCGACCGACGGGCGCTCCCGCATCCTCTGCCTCACCGACGCCGGGCGCGACCTGCTCGACAGCGCCTCCCAACAGCTCGCCGACCTCATCGCCGACCGGCTCAGCGGCTGGGACGAGCGGGACGTGCACGAGCTCGTCCGGCTCGTCACCAAGCTCCGCGACAGCCTCGGCCACTGCAGCACCGCAAGCAACTAGACAGCATCACCAGAAAGGAAGTCCATGGCAACGACGACAGCCGAACGGACTCACGCCGGTCCACCGGGAGGCCCGTCCGAGGGCTCACCCACCTCGCACGGTGAGATGTCTCACCGCGAGATCATGGAGGCGCTCTCGGGCCTGCTGCTCGGCATGTTCGTGGCGATGATCTCCTCCACGATCGTCTCCAACGCCCTGCCCGAGATCATCGCCGACATCGGCGGCGGGCAGTCGGCCTACACCTGGGTGGTCACCGCCTCCCTGCTGACCATGACGGCCACCACCCCGTTGTGGGGCAAGATGGCCGACCTGTTCAGCAAGAAGCTGCTCATGCAGATCGCGCTGGTCCTCTTCGTGGCGGCCTCGGCCGTCGCCGGCCTCGCCCAGAACCCGGGCGAGCTGATCGCCGCGCGGGCGGTCCAGGGCATCGGCATGGGCGGTCTGACCGCTCTCGCCCAGATCATCATGGCGGCGATGATCTCGCCGCGTGAGCGTGGCCGCTACTCGGGCTACCTCGGCGCCGTCTTCGCGGTCGCCACCGTCGGCGGCCCGCTGATCGGCGGCGTCATCACCGACGCCGACTCGCTCGGCTGGCGCTGGTGCTTCTACGTCGGCATCCCGTTCGCGATCATCGCCTTCATCGTGCTGCAGAAGACCCTGCACCTCCCCGTCGTCAAGCGCGAGGGCGTCAAGGTCGACTGGGCCGGTGCGTTCTTCATGGCGGCCGGCGTCTCCCTGCTGCTCCTGTGGGTCACCTTCGCCGGTGACAAGTACGACTGGGCCTCCTGGGAGACCGCGGCCATGGTCGGCGGTTCCGTGCTGCTCCTGCTGATCTTCGTGCTCGTCGAGTCGAAGGCCAAGGAGCCGATCATCCCCCTGCGACTCTTCGCCAACCGGACGATCACGCTCTCCTCGCTCGCCTCGCTCTTCGTCGGTGTGGCGATGTTCGCCGGCACGATCTTCTTCAGCCAGTACTTCCAGCTGGCCCGCGGCGAGTCGCCGACGATGGCCGGCGTGATGACGATCCCGATGATCGCCGGACTGTTCCTCTCCTCGACCATCTCCGGCCAGGTCATCACCCGCACCGGGAGGTGGAAGGCCTGGCTCGTCGTCGGCGCCGTCCTCATCGTCGGCGGGCTCGGGCTGCTCGGCACGATCCGCTACGACACCGAGTACTGGCACGTCGCCATCTTCATGGCGATCCTCGGCCTCGGCGTCGGCATGACGATGCAGAACCTGGTCCTCTCCACGCAGAACCAGGTCGCGCCCGCCGACCTCGGCGCGGCCAGCTCGATGGTCACCTTCTTCCGCAGCCTCGGTGGCGCGATGGGCGTCTCCGCGCTCGGCGCGCTGATGGCCCACCGGGTCACCGATTACGTCCAGGACGGGCTGGCCGACCTCGGTCCGCGCTACGCCGCGCTGGCCCAGGGCACCTCCGGTGAGATCCCGGACCTGGACAAGGTCCCCGAGCCGCTGCGGTCGGTGCTGGAGAGTGCGTACGGGCACGGCATCGCCGACATCTTCCTGGTCGCCGCGGGGGCAGCCGTCATCGCGCTGCTGTTCGTGGTGTTCATCAAGGAGGTCCCGCTGAAGACCAAGGGCGGGCTCGCCCAGGCTGCCGCGGAGGCTGCCTCGGTCGACGGGCCGGCTGCGGTCGCCGAGGGCGTCGCCGGAGTGCCCGAGCAGCACGCTGACGCCCCCGCGCCGGTCGCCAACGGGATCGCGCTGCACGGCTTCGTCCGCGGCGCCGGGAGCATCCCGATCCCGCACGCCGCGGTCACGCTGATCTCGCTCTCCGGGCGCCAGCTCGGCCGCTCGGTCGCCCACGCCGACGGCTCCTACGCGGTCGACGCGCCGGGGACGGGGACGTACGTCCTGATCGCCTCGGCCGACGGCTTCCAGCCGCAGGCCTCCACGGTGGTCGTTGGCGGCGAGCCGGTGGCGTACGACCTCCTGCTCAGCGGCACCACGGGCCTCAAGGGCATCGTGCGTGGCGGCGAGGACGGCGCGCCGATCACGGACGCGATGGTGATCGTGACCGACGTACGCGGCGACCTGCTCTCCACCGGCACGACCCTTGCGGACGGCACCTTCTTCATCGACGAGCTGGTCCCGGGACCGGCGACGGTGGCGGTCAACGCCGAGGGCTTCCGCCCGCGCGCGGTGCCGATCGAGATCGGTGCCACCGGCCTGACCCGGATCGAGGTGGAGATGGTCACCGGCGCGCGTCTGACCGGGGTCGTCAAGGCAGCCTTCGGGCCGCTCGCCGACGCTCGGGTGACGCTGGTCGACGCGGCCGGCAACGTGGCCGGGACCGCGACGACAGGAGCTGACGGGGCGTACGCCTTCGCCGACCTCGACAGCGGTGACTACACGGTCCTGGCGACCAGCTACCCGCCGGCGGCCGGCGCCGTGAGCCTGACCGGCCACGGCGTGGACGGCCACGAGATCGTCCTCACCCACCCCGAGGACTGATCCGCGATGGCACTGACCGCACAGATCCGCACCCGCGACGGCTGGGCCGTGGCGCACGCGGTCGTCACCCTCACCGACACGGCCGGCGGTCAGGTGCTGCGCGCCGAGGCCGACGAGGACGGTGTCGTCACCGACGACACCGTCCTCGCCCCCGGGCCGTACGTCGCGATCGTCACCGCCATCGGCTGGTCCCCCACCGCGGCGACCGCGATCGTCACGGCCTCGGGGACGGCCGCGCTCGGCAAGGTCACGCTGACCCGTCAGGGCGACACCTCGCTTCCGGCCCCGGGCCCGTGGACGATCGACCCAGCCCACTCCACCGTCGGCGCGGTCGCGCAGCACCTGGGCATCTCCAGCGTGCGCGGCCGGTTCACCGAGTTCTCCGGTCTCGTCGAGATCGCTCCCGATCATCTGGAGAAGTCGCGTGTCGAGGCGGTCATCCGGGCCGCCTCGATCGACACCGGCAACCGGATGCGCGACGACCACCTGCGCAGCGGAGACTTCCTCGATGTCGAGGCGTTCCCCGACATCGTCTACCGCTCCACCGGCCTCACCCCGGCCGGATCGGACCGCTGGACCGTCCACGGGGAGCTCTCGATGCACGGGCAGACCCGCTCCATCGATCTCGACGTCGCCTACCTCGGCACCGGCCCGGACGCCTGGGGCGGCACCCGAGCCGCCTTCCGCGCCACCGCTCAGCTGCGGCGCGAGGACTTCGCGATGAACTACAACCAGGCCGTCTCCGCCGGCATCGCCGCGATCGGCACCACCCTCAAGGTGGAGCTGGACATCCAGGCCGTCCAGGGCGACGCGCTCCCGACCTGAGCCGAATCGGTGGAAGTGGCAGCCGAGAAGGTAGTTGTGGGCGACGAAACTACAGTCTG
>NZ_JBHWLY010000013.1:0-28088 GCF_042730435.1 Nocardioides sp. NPDC059952
GGGTTACAGGCCGGCGCCGCCGTCGGCTCAGAAGCCGCCGGCGGGAGGACCGGCGTCAGAGCCGCCGTGGGGCGGGCCGCCGTAGTATTCGCCCTTGCCCAGCGCCTGACCCCTGTTCCGGTTGGCCACAGCTTCGTCGACGCCTCGAGATGACTTTCTCACCGCTTGCCACACGATGGCGCCGACGATCAGGACGCCTACGGCAATCAGAAACCAGGTGAACGGGTCCATCGGCTTGCTCACTCTCTCATTGGGTGACGCGGTAGGCGTCGAAGACGCCGGGGACGGTGCGTACCTGCTTCAAGACGGTGTCCAAGTGCTTGGAGTCTGCCATCTCGAAGGAGAACCGAGACTTCGCGACACGGTCGCGAGTGGTGGTGAGCTGGGCGCTGAGGATGTTCACGTGGGCGTCGGAGAGCGCCATCGTGATGTCGGAGAGGAGCCGGGCCCGGTCGAGCGCCTCGACCTGGATGTTGACCAGGAAGACCGAGTTGGAGGTGGAGCCCCACTCGACCTCGAGCAGGCGCTCGGGGTGAGAGCGGAGCTCGGCGGCGTTGGTGCAGTCGGTGCGGTGGACGGAGACTCCCCCGCCCTTGGTCACGAAGCCGAGGATGTCGTCGCCGGGCACCGGTGTGCAGCACTTGGCGAGCTTGACCCAGACGTCCGGGGAGCCCTTGACGATCACGCCGGCGTCGGAGTTGGCGGCGGAGACCTTGCCGTGGCGCCGGCGGCCGACGTTGATGGCCTCGGCGAGATCCTCGGCGGCACCCTCGTCGCCGCCTCGATCCTCGATGACGCGGCGTACGACCGCCTGGGCGGAGAGGTGGCTCTCGCCGACCGCGGCGTAGAGCGCCTCGACGTCGGCGAGGTCGAAGTGGTCGGCGACCTGCATCAGCGACTCACGCGACATCAGCCGCTTGAGGGGCAGGCCCTCCTTGCGCATCAACCGGCCGATCGCGTCCTGGCCCTTCTCGATGGCCTCGTCGCGGCGCTCGCGGGTGTGCCACTGCCGGATCTTCGCCTTGGCCCGGTTGGACTTGACGAAGGAGGCCCAGTCGCGCGACGGGCCGGCGTTGGGCGACTTGGAGGTGAAGACCTCGACGACGTCGCCGCTCTCCAGGGTCGACTCCAACGGCACCAGACGACCGTTGACCCGGGCACCGATGGTCTTGTTGCCGACCTCGGTGTGGACGGCGTACGCGAAGTCGACCGGGGTCGCGTCGGCGGGCAGCGCGATCACGTCGCCCTTGGGCGTGAAGACGTAGACCTCGGTGCGCTTCATCTCGAAGCGCAACGACTCGAGGAACTCGCCGGGGTCGTTGACCTCCGACTGCCAGTCCATGAGCTGCTTGACCCAGCTCATGTCGTTGTCCATCGGCCGGTCGGTGTCGACACCGGCGCGGCCGTCCTCCTTGTACTTCCAGTGGGCGGCGACGCCGAACTCGGCGCGGCGGTGCATCGCGAAGGTGCGGATCTGCAGCTCGACCGGTTTGCCTTGGGGGCCGATCACGGTGGTGTGCAGCGACTGGTACATGTTGAACTTCGGCATCGCGATGTAGTCCTTGAACCGCCCCAGGACCGGGTTCCACCGCGAGTGCAGGATGCCGAGGACGGAGTAGCAGTCGCGCTCGTCCTCGACCAGGATCCGGATGCCGACCAGATCGTTGATGTCGGAGAAGTCCTTACCGCCGACGATCATCTTCTGGTAGATCGAGTAGTAGTGCTTCGGTCGACCGGTGACGGTCGCCTTGATCCGGGCCTCGTGCAGGTCGCGCTCGACCTGGTCGATGACCTGGGCCAGGAACTTCTCCCGTGACGGGTTGCGGTCGGCGACGAGGCGGACGAGCTCGTCGTACATCTTCGGGTAGAGGGTCGCGAAGGCGAGGTCCTCGAGCTCGAACTTGATGGTGTTCATGCCGAGCCGGTGGGCCAGCGGCGCATAGATGTCGAGGGTCTCGCGGGCGCTGCGCTCCTGACTCTTCTGCGGGACGTAGCGCAGCGTACGCATGTTGTGCAGGCGGTCGGCGAGCTTGATCACCAGGACCCGGATGTCGCGCGACATCGCCACGACCATCTTGCGGATGGTCTCGGCCTGCGCGGAGTCGCCGTAAGTGACCTTGTCGAGCTTGGTGACGCCGTCGACCAGGTGGGCGACCTCCTCACCGAAGTCCCGGGTGAGCTCCTTGAGCGTGTAGGGCGTGTCCTCGACGGTGTCGTGGAGCAGCGCCGCCACCAGGGTCGGCTCGGTCATGCCGAGCTCGGCGAGGATCGTCGTCACCGCGAGCGGGTGGGTGATGTAGGGGTCGCCGCTCTTGCGCATCTGCGTGCCGTGAAGGCGCTCGGCGGTGACGTAGGCCCGCTCGAGCAGGGGCAGGTCGGCCTTCGGGTGGTTGGACCTCACCGCCCGGAACAGCGGCTCCAGCACAGGATTGCCGGGCGTGCCACGGCCGCCGATCCTGGCCAGGCGCGCACGGACGCTGCGTCCCGACGGGGCCGGGCCACTGCTCTCCCGCGCCTCGATGTTGTGCGCACGAGGCTGCGCGACGATGCGATCCTCTGCCATGCACCGAGTCTACCGGCCGCACCCGGAGCATTGGCTAGGACCGCACCTGCATGATGGACCTGTCAACTGACCAACAGCGAGTGCACCGGCGTGTCCGGCAGCTTGCTGCGGGGGTCGAGGAAGCCGAGCTCGAGCAGCACCGAGACGCCCACGACGACTCCGCCGCAGCGCTCGACGAGCTCGATCGTGGCCGCCGCGGTGCCACCGGTCGCGAGGACGTCGTCGATGACCAGCACCCGCTCCCCCGGCGCGACCGCGTCGGTGTGGATCTCCAGGGTGGCCTCGCCGTACTCCAGCGAGTAGGAGACCGCGTGGGTCTCGCGGGGAAGCTTGCCGGCCTTGCGTACGGGCACGAAGCCCACGCCGAGGTGCAGGGCGGCGGGGGCGCCGAGGATGAAGCCTCGCGACTCCATGCCGAGCACCTTGGTGACGCTCACGTTGCCGTCGGCGTCGCGCGCCGGAGCGGCGAGCGCCTCGACCACCTGGGTGAAGCCGGCGTGGTCGGCCAGCAGCGGGGTGATGTCCTTGAACCCGACGCCCGGCTCCGGGAAGTCGGGAACGTCGGCGACCAGCCGCTCGAGGGTTTCCTCGAGCGACCGGCCACCAGCGGCCGTCTCGGAGACAGTCACTTCCGCTTCGACCTCGACTCACGCTTCGGCTGCGGACGCCCGGCGGCGCCGCTGTCGGAGACCTCACGGTGCTGGTCGGGTACGTTGCGGCCCCGACCGGTCGCGGAGCGGTTGGGGCTCGTGCCCCGGCTCACGCCGGCCTCGTGAAGGTCCTCGGAGGAGCCCTCGCGAAGCTCGTCCGGCTCGTCGCTCTCCGCGACCGGCATGCCTTCGTCGAAGACCGGCACCGCGGCGTACTTGTCGGCTTCCTTCATCCGCGCCGCGGCACGCTTCTCGGCGTCGACGACGTCCTTCTCCTTCGACTTCAGGTGCACCAGCAGCGGGGTGGCGATGAAGATCGAGGAGTAGGTGCCGACGGCCATACCGATGAAGAGGACCAGGGAGATGTCCTTCAGCGAGGAGGTGCCGAGCTGGACGGTGCTGACGTAGAGGATCGCGACGACGGGCAGCAGACCGATGATCGAGGTGTTGATCGACCGGACCAGGGTCTGGTTGACCGCGAGGTTGGCCGCGTAGGCGTAGGTCTGCTTCCTCTGCGACAGGTTGCGGGTGTTCTCCTTGACCTTGTCGAAGACCACGACGGTGTCGTAGAGCGAATAACCGAGGATCGTCAGGAAGCCGGTGACCGTTGCCGGAGTCACCTCGAAACCGACGATCGCATAGACGCCGACCGTGATCACCACGTCGTGGAGCAGCGCGACGACGGCCGCGACCGACATCTTCCATTCCCTGAAGTAGATCCAGATGAACAGGACCACACCGACGAGGAAGATGCCCAGCGCGAGGGCCGCCTTGGAGGCGACCCGCTGACCCCAGCTGGGGCCGATGCCGGTGCGGCTGACGTCGTCCTCGGCCACGTCGGCGGTCTTGGTGATCGCCGCCATGATCGAGTCGTCGGCCTCGGAGTTGTTGGCGATCGCCTTGGTCTCGATGACGATCGACTTGCCACCGGCCGTGCGCACCGTGGCGCCGTCTGCGGCCTCGACCGCCGTGTCGCCGACCGCCGCACGCAGGTCGTCGGCGAGCTCCTGGTCGGCCTGCGCGACGGTCACCGTGTAGCGCGTGCCACCGGTGAAGTCGATGCCGAGGTTGATGCCCTGCAGCCAGACACCGAGGACGACCGCCACGAGCACGACCGCGGACACGGCGTACCAGAGCATCCGGCGACCGACGAAGTCGAAGGACTTCTCGCCGGTGTAGAGCTCCTTGCCGAGCCGCGAGAAGGAGAACTTGCTCATCAGGCCTTGCCTCCGACCAGAGTGTTGCCCGTAGGGGCGTCGACGGTGCCGATTGCGCGCTTGTCCATGCCGGAGAGCACGTGGCCCTTGTTGAAGAAGCCCCAGCCGGCCATCAGCTTGGTCATCGGGTGGGTGAACCAGAAGAACACCAGCACGTCGATGATCGTGGTCAGGCCCAGCATGAAGGCGAAGCCCTTGACCTCGTTGGTCGCGAAGACGTAGAGCACGAACGCGGCCAGGAACGAGACGCCGTCGGAGGCCAGACACGTGTTACGGGCCCGGACCCAGGCGGTGTCGACGGCCACCCGCATCGAGCGGCCATCACGCATGTCGTCACGCATCCTCTCGTAGAGGATGATGAAGGAGTCGGCGGTGATGCCGATACCGACGATCAGACCGGCCACGCCCGGAAGGTCCAGGGTGACGCCGGCGGTCTCGCTGAGCAGCAGGATCATCCCGTACGTCAGAGCACCCGCCACGAGCAGAGACCCGATCACCACGATGCTCATCGCGCGGTAGTAGAGGATCGAGAAGATCACCACGAGGATCAGACCGATCAGGCCGGCCCAGAGTCCGGCGGTGAGCTGGTTGCCGGCCAGGGTCGGGCCGATGACCCGGGTCTGGATGCCGTCCTCGGGGAAGTCGAGCGGCAGCGAGCCGTACTTCAGGTTGTTGGCAAGCGCGGCGGCGGACTCCTGAGTGAAGTCGCCGCTGATCTGGGCGCCTCCGCTGATCCGGGAGTCGGCGGTCGGGGCCGAGATCACCTTGGTGTCCAGGACGATCGCGAACTGCTCGCCGGTGCCGGCGATGTTGCCGGTGGTGTCGGCGAAGACCTTGTTGCCGTCGGACTTGAAGTCCAGGGTGACCACGTAGTTGGCCTGCTGCTGCGGGATGCCGTAGGAGGCCTCGCTGATCTCGGTGCCCTCGATGACTGCCGCGGTCAGCAGGTAGGGGACGCCGTCCTCATCGCAGGTCAGCAGCGGCTCACCCGCGACGTCCTCGGCCGGTTCGGCGCCCGGGGCGGGGCAGGTGAAGGAGTTGTAGGCGGTCGCCCACTCCTGCGGCACGTTGCGCATGAACTCGACCGCTTCGTCGACCGGGACGACCGAGTTCTTGCTCCGCTTCTCGGACTCGGCGCCCGCCGAGGCCGAGGGGCTGGCGCTCGGGTCGGCGCTCTCCGACGCCTTCTCGGAGGGCTTCTCCGACGCGCTCGCGGTCTCGGAAGCGCTGGCGGTCTCGCTGCCGAACGCCGCACGCGGGGAGGTGCCCGGGACGGTTCCGGTCGAGGGGTCCTCGACCATCGAGCCGCTCGGGTCCGCGGCGCCGCAGGGCTTCTGCGGGCTGCAGGCGACCAGGCGGAAGCGGAGCTTCGCGGTCTGGCGGACGCGCTCTGCGGTCTCCTGCTGCACCTTGCCGGTGCCGGGGATGGAGACCTTGATGACGTCGCTGCCCTCGGTGGTCACTCGGCCGCCGGTGATGCCGGAGCCGTTGACCCGCTGGTCGATGATCGACTTGGCCTCGTCGAGGCTCTCCCTCGGGACCGATCCGCCCTCGGTGTTCTCCGCGGTCATCGAGATCTCGGTGCCGCCGCGCAGGTCGAGGCCCAGCTCGGGCTTCCAGGTGCCGGCGTACGCGATGCCGCCGAACATGATCGCAATGGCCAAGAAGAGCAGTGCGAGTGTCCGGCCGGGGCGCGCTGTCTTGCGTGCCATGTGTGGGTCAGTCCTTCTTGTCGAGGTCCACGATGACGTTCTCGGCGCCCTCAGGGGTCTCGTCGGCCTTGGCCTCGACCTCGGGCTCCTCGGCGGCGTCCTCGTCGATCTCCTCGGCAGGCGCTTCGGTGACCTTCTGGGCCACGGCCTGGCGCACGACCTGGATGACGACGCCGTCGGAGATCTCGACCTTGATGTTCGTCGTGGTCTCCTCGACCTCCGTCACCGTGCCGAAGAGCCCGGCGGTCAGCATCACCCGGTCACCCGGCTGGAGGTTGAGCTGGAGCTCACGCGCCTGCTTCGCACGCTTCTGCTGCGGCCTGATCAACAAGAAGTAGAACAGGACGATGATGACGATAAAAGGAAGGAATTCCACGGGGGTTCGGCTCCGACAGTCTGAGTGGTCGCCGGCAGGCGCACGGCGACGTGCAAGTCTAACCAGGCACCTGGTTGAGACTGTGAATCAGGCCTCATCCCAGAGCGTTTCCCTGGACCAGGCCGCAGCCTCGGCGTTGGCCGGTACCGGCAGCCCGAGATGCTCCCAAGCGGCCGGGGTCGCGACCCGGCCACGCGGCGTACGGGCCAGGAAGCCGGTGCGCACCAGGAACGGCTCGGCCACCTCCTCGACCGTCTCACGCTCCTCCCCCACGGCTACGGCGAGGGTGGAGATGCCCACCGGGCCACCGCCGAATCTGCGGCACAGGGCGTCGAGGACGGCCAGGTCGAGGCGGTCCAGGCCGAGCGGGTCGACCTCGTAGAGGTCCAGGGCCTTCTCGGCGATCTGCTGGGTGACCGTGCCGTCGGCCTTGACCTGGGCATAGTCGCGTACGCGGCGCAGCAGCCGGTTCGCGATCCGTGGGGTGCCGCGGGAGCGGCCGGCGATCTCGGCGGCCCCGTCGTCCTTGAGGGTGACGTCGAGGAGGCCGGCGGAACGGCGCACGATCAGCTCGAGGTCGGCGGGGTCGTAGAGCTCGAGGTGACCGGTGAAGCCGAACCTGTCCCGGAGCGGTCCCGGGAGAAGGCCGGCCCGCGTGGTCGCGCCGACCAGCGTGAACGGCGGCAGGTCGATCGGGATCGCGGTCGCGCCCGGGCCCTTGCCGATGACCACGTCGACCCGGAAGTCCTCCATCGCCAGGTAGAGCATCTCCTCGGCGGGCCGGCTCATCCGGTGGATCTCGTCGACGAAGAGCACCTCGCCCTCGTTGAGCCCGCTCAGGATCGCGGCCAGGTCGCCGGCGTGGGTGATCGCCGGGCCCGACGTGATCCGCAGGGGCGCCGACATCTCGGCGGCGATGATCATCGCGAGGGTGGTCTTGCCGAGGCCCGGCGGCCCGGACAGGAGTACGTGGTCGGGGGCCCGCTCGCGCTGCCGCGCCGCCTCCAGGACGAGGCCGAGCTGCTCGCGGACGCGTTGCTGTCCGATCAGCTCGTCGAGGGTCTTGGGGCGCAGCGCCGCCTCGACGGCCCGGTCGTCCCCGTCCGCCTCGGCGATGGTCAGCGACGAGAAGTAGTCCTCCTCGGCCCGGTCCAGGTCATCCTCGTGCATGGGTCCTTATGCCTTAGATAGGGTCCGCAGGGCCGCACGCAGCAGCAACGAGATGTTGGCCTGGTCGCCGGCCTCGGGCTCGATGGCGGTGACCGCCTTGTCAGCGTCTCGGGCGTTGTAGCCCAGGCCGACGAGGGCCTCGGTGACCTGGTCGCGCCACGGGGCCGCTGCGGTGGCGGGCACTGGGGCGGAGGCGGTGCCGGTCGGCGCGCCGATCCTGTCCTTGAGCTCCAGGATGATCCGCTGGGCGCCCTTCTGGCCGATGCCGGGGACCTTGGTGAGTGTCTTCGCGTCCTCGCCCGCGATGGCCAGACGGATGCCGTCGGGCGAAAGCACGGCGAGCATGGCCTGGGCGAGCTTCGGGCCGACGCCGGAGGCGGTCTGGAGCAGCTCGAAGAGGGTGCGCTCGTCGGTGTCGGTGAAGCCGAACAGGGTCAGCGAGTCCTCGCGCACGACCAGGCTGGTCGGCAGGTGAGCCTCGTCACCGGTCCGGAGCGTGGCCAGCGTGTTGGGCGTGCAGAGCAGCTCGATCCCGATGCCGCCGACCTCGACGATGGCGGTGGAGAGACTGACGGCGGCAACCTTGCCGCGCACGGACGCGATCATCTGCGTACCTTCCCTGCCGCGGCCACCGCGGCTTCGATGCGGTTCTGGGCGCCTCCGCGCCACTGGTGGGTGATGGCCAGCGCGAGCGCGTCGGCGGCGTCGGCGGGCTTCGGCGGGGTCGGGAGCCGCAGGATCCGGGTCACCATCGCGGTCACCTGAGCCTTGTCGGCTCGGCCGTTGCCGGAGACGGCCGCCTTGACCTCCGAGGGCGTGTGCAGGGCGACCGGCAGTCCGCGCCGGGCGGCGCAGACCATGGCGAGGCCGCTGGCCTGGGCCGTACCCATGATCGTGGAGACGTTCGAGCGCGCGAAGATCCGCTCGATCGCGACCGCGTCGGGCCGGTGCTCCTCGATCCAGGCGTCGATCCCCTTCTCGATGCTCACCAGCCGCTCCCAGACGGGAAGGTCGGAGGACGTACGGATCACTCCGACGTCCACCATCGACAGCGGCCGGCCGAGCGACCCATCGACCACGCCCATCCCGCACCGGGTCAGGCCGGGGTCGATCCCAAGCACGCGCACTGGAGCACCTCTTCCACAACGACCGAGCCGGCCGGGTGTCGAACGTCTGTTCGCAGACTACCGGTCGGCTGCTGCCTCCGGGCTCGCGACACCCTCATTCAGGAGGATGCGACGTGCTCGGAGGTCCCGCGGTCGAGGCCCCCGTGCTCACAGGATGTCGGTGCGTCGCTCCTCGACGGTCTCCGTACCGTCGGCATGCCTCCGCCTCGCGACCGTGCGTGACCGACCTCCGGTGTTCAGGGTCACAGCGGTCAGGATCAGCACCACGGCTCCGACAGCGGCCAGGATCCAGCCGATCAGGGTCAGATCGACCCCGCTGACCGAGACGTGCACAGCCAACGCCAGGACAAGTCCGACGACGAGCAGAACCGCTCCTACGCCGTATCCCATCGTGTACTCCTTCCAGTGCGAACCCGCCCTCGTGGCGGTTCGTGACCTTCCGGGTACCCAGCATCCGGCCCGAGAATGAGCCGGTTCGCCGTACGGCCCAGCTCGCAGCTCGACCAGCGGAGCGATCAGGCGTCGACGGTCTCCATGACCTCGTCGGGGATGTCGGCGTTGGAGAAGACGTTCTGCACGTCGTCGAGGTCGTCGACGGCGTCGATGAGCCTGAAGACCTTCTCGGCCGACGGCGCGTCGGCGACGGGGATGTCCATGCTCGCGACGAACTGGACCTCGGCGGAGTCGTAGTCGATGCCGGCGTCCTGCAGCGCGGTGCGGACCGCGACAACGTCTGAGGGGTCGGAGACGACCTCGAAGGTCTCACCGAGGTCGTTGACGTCCTCGGCACCGGCGTCGAGGGTGGCCTCGAGCAGGTCGTCCTCGGAGACCTCCTTGCCCTCCTGCGCCTTGGCCACGACGACGACGCCCTTGCGGTCGAAGAGCCGCGAGACCGAGCCCGGGTCGGCCATGGTGCCGCCGTTGCGGGTGACCGCGGTGCGGACCTCCATGGCCGCGCGGTTGCGGTTGTCGGTCAGACATTCGATGAGGAGCGCGACGCCCTGGGGGCCGTAGACCTCGTACATGATCGTGTCGTAGCTGACGCCGCCGCCGTCGAGCCCGCCGCCGCGCTTGACCGCGCGGTCGATGTTGTCGTTGGGGACCGACTGCTTCTTGGCCTTCTGGATCGCGTCGTAGAGGGTCGGGTTGCCCGACGGGTCGGGACCGCCGGTCTTGGCCGCGATCTCGATCGTCTTGATGAGCTTGGCGAACAGCTTGCCGCGCTTGGCGTCGATCGCCGCCTTCTTGTGCTTGGTCGTTGCCCACTTGGAGTGGCCGCTCATCTGAAACCGTCCTTTGCCCCGCGTCGTCGCTGTGCTTGTCGAGCCGCCTCCGGAGTCGTCACAGGGCAGCAGGTGTCCATTCTAACTACGTGGCCCCGGTCACGGTCACCAGCAGGTGTCGAGGAAGAGCCGGTGCAACCGGTCCTCGCCGTTGACCTCGGGATGGAAGGAGGTCGCCAGCAGATGCCCGTGGCGTACGGCGACGGGGTGGCCCGCCACGCTCGCGAGCACCTCCACGTCGGGGCCGGTCGCCTCGACCCAGGGCGCCCGGATGAAGACCGCCCGGACCGTGTCCTTCACCCCGGCGACGGTCAGGTCGGTCTCGAAAGACTCGGTCTGGCGACCGAACGCGTTGCGCCGCACCGTGATGTCCAGGCCGCCGATCGTCTCCTGGCCCTCGGCACCGTCGAGCAGGCGCTCGGCGAGCAGCACCATCCCGGCACACGTACCGAAGACGGGCATCTTGTCCTCGACCCGAGCCCGCAGCGGCTCGAGCAGCTCGAAGGTCCTGGCCAGACGCCACATCGTGGTCGACTCGCCGCCGGGGAGGACGAGCCCGTCGCAGGTGTCCAGCTCGGCCTGGCGGCGTACGGGAAGGGTCTTGACCCCCAGCCGGGTCAACGTGGCCAAATGCTCGCGGACATCGCCTTGGAGAGCGAGTACGCCGATGGTCGGTGCAGTCACCTCGGAAGCGTAGTTCGCGGCGAGCGCCGCGCGGAACTCGGCTCAGGCGGTGTTGCACTCGAAGGAGGCGAAGGCGAGCACCGCGCTGCTGGAGAAGTTCACCTGGACGGTCGTCGCGCCGGACCAGCTGCTGCCGATGAGGTGGGAGCGCACCCGCAGCTGCAGCCGGGTGTTGGAGAGCAGGTTGAGGCCGAGAAGGTTGCCCAGCGTCGTCGCGTTCTGCTGGTAGACCTGCCTCGATCCGGCGACCCCGGAATGGGCGACGGTCAAGGCGGCGCCCTGGTTCTGGTTGGTGCTCCGGTTGAAGAACTGCAGCTGGTAGTCATAGCTCGCCAGCGGCGGGGCGGAGGCCGGTGCGACTCCTTCCCAACGCAGCGTGATCATGCTGCCGAGCGCCTGGTTCTGCGCCTGGCAGTTGCCGGTCCCGGTGCCGTTGCCTCCGCCGGAGGACGGCGTCGCGGTCGGCGAGACGAGGCTCGTCGTGCCGAGCGTCGCGCCCGTGACGTCCACCGGGTCCGTCCAGGCTGCCCAGGTCGGTGGCATCGCCGTGCCGAGCAGGAACGCGAGCACGAGGACAGCGAACGCGAGCCGTCCTCGGCGGCCCGCGGGCGGCTTCGGCGCGGGTTGTGGTGGTTCCGGCGGCTCGGGGACCTCGGGGGTCTCGGGGGTCTTCGGAGCAGGCGGGTTCGCCCGGCGGCGCATCAGGATCGTGAGCAGCAGCGCCGCGTAGCCGGCGAGCACGAAGATCCCCGGCGGGTGCGAGAGCCAGGCGATCACCGCTCCGAGATGGGGCACGGAGTAGACGACCCGGTCGGCGGCGGTCACCTGGTAGGGACGCAGATCCGCGGTCTCGTTGGCGTCGCCCTTCAGCATCAGCAGCGAGTTCGCCTCGGTGTGGTCGATCGAGACGACCCGGTGCGTCACCCGCGTACGTTCGTAGGGCACCGAGATCACATCACCCACCGCGATCTCGCGGTGGTCGACCGGCACCGCCAGCGCCAGCGAGCCGGTGGGGATCGCCGGTGACATCGATCCGGACCGGAAGACGAGCGGCCGTACGTCGAAGGCGACCCCCGCGAGCAGCGTCAGCAGGCACACCACGCCGGCCACCGCGGCCAGGGTGAGCGCGAGATCGCCCGCCCGCCGGGCGATGACGGTGGCGAGGCGCTGCAGCCGGGTCACGGCAGCTGGGTTCCGGTGAGCGTGAAGGTGAGGTTGCTCGAGCGGCCCTGGGCGGTGTCGGGGGCGTCGGTGCCGAGCGTCACCTGCAGGCAGAGGGTCTGCGACGTGCCCGGCTGGAGCGTGCGCGCGGTCGCGATGCCGGAGGACGGCAGCGGGCCGCCGGTGCCGGCGAGCGCCGTGCCCGGACAGGTCTGGTTCAGGGTGCCGTCGTTGGTCACGCTGGTGTCGGCGGTGACCTTGAGGGTCAGCGGGGCCAGCGTGGTGGTCGAGGAGCCGCTCGTCATCGTGTAGCTCAGCGGGATCGACCCGACGTTCTGAACGGTCAGGATGCCCGCCGAGGACGTGCCCGGGTACATGCCGGTCAGACTCAGCGCGGTGAAACCGGTGTAGGGGTCGGCGCCGTTGACCTGGAGGTCGAGCGTGCCCGTGGTCAGCGTGGTTCCGGTGACATCGACCGTGTCGGTCCAGTAGGCCAGCGTCCCGGTCGCCCCGATCGAGACGACCACGCCGAGAGCGAGCAGCGCGCGTAGGCGCGCGGACCTCGCCGCACGCCGCAGCGCGGCACCCGGGCGCCGTCGTGGACTGGTCATGATCTTCCCTTTCGCTTGCTGCGCAGGACGAGGGCCGTGCCCCCGCCGATCGAGAGTGAGGCCAGGGCGATCAGCCACCACGTCACCGGGCTGCCGGTCTCGGGCAGCAGACCACCGTCGCCCGCGGCATCACCGCCTGGCGGCGCGTCATCGCCCGACCCGGTCGCATCCTCCCCCATCAGCCGTACGTCGAGGCTGAACGTGAGCGACCGGTCCATCGTGTCGTTGCCCGCCCCCGGTGCGTAGGTCGCGGCGACACCGATCCGGTCCCGGGCGCCCTGTTCCAGCCGGCCCAGCTCGGCGCGGGCTCCTGGCCGTACGTCCTGCCACTCGCCCTCCCCTCGGCGCAGCCGCAGACTCATCGCACCCTCGGCGAGCAGGCCGTCGGTGTCACGGACGTCGGCACTCACGGTGAGCGCTCCGCGGCTCTCTCCGGCGTCGCGTACCCAGAAGGTGGCCTCTCGGGAGTCGCCGGGAACCCAGCGCACCTCCGGTTCGAACAGCGGCCGGGGCAGGTCGGCGGCCCAGGTGCGGCCGTCGTTGCTGAGCTGCACCGGCTCGGTCGCCGCCGCCGGTGCGGCCGCGGCGACGGTCGAGATCACCAGGAGCGCGAGCAGGAGGCGTACGGCCGTCATGGCTTCACCTCTGCGTCCTCGGCTCGCTCCCGGCGACGGTCGCGGATGGAGCCCCCGAACATCACCAGCGCGTAGCCGATGAGCAGCCCGGCGCCGACCAGCCGGGTGATGGCGCGCTGCTCACCGTTCAGCAGCGAGTTGAGATGGCCGACGTAGGGCAGCCAGTACCAGCGCTCTCCGCGCACCTGCACCGCCCGCACCGGCTTCACGTCCTCGGCGTCGTTCGCGTCACCGCGGGTCGTGAAGACCCGTTCGCCCTTGGTGGTGGTGCCGATGCCGGTGATGCGATGGGTCGCGACCGTCGGCTCCCCCGACCTCAGCTGGAAGGTGATCACGTCCCCGATCTGGAGCGTGGCCGGGTCCACCGGGCGTACGACCACCAGCGATCCCGGCGGCATGCCGGGCCGCATCGAGCCGCTGAGCACCGTGAACGCCTCTCCTCCGACGAGCCGCGGCGCGGCGACACCGAGGAGGATGACCGCGCCGGCCGCGATGATCACGAACCACACCACGAACTGACCCAGGAAACCGAGCACGGCTCGTGGCCCTGGGGTGGGCAGGCGTCGGCCTCCCGGCAGCGAGGAGCGCCGGGCGGACAACGCAGCGGCGGATGTCATGGACACCGCCTCACAGGAGCTGGACACAGGGATCAGGGGTTCGGGTTCTGGCCCGAGCTCTGGTCCTGAGTCAGGGTGATCGTGATCGCGTCCAGGGTCGCGGTGACGTCCTGGGTGTCGTTGGCGTTGATCGTGGTCGCGTTGCCGTAGGGGAAGACCACCTCCACGTCGGCGACCAGCGTGGTCGGACCGTCGATCGCGAACGAGTCGCCATCACCCACCGGGTCGCCGCCGAGCTGGTAGTCCGCGGTCGCGGTGAGCTGCATCGTCGTGGTGGTCTTGTCGGTGGTGTAGGTGACCTCACCCGGGGCCGACACGGTGGCGGTGAGGTGGTCACCGGAGCCGGTCACCTCGAACGAGCAGGACTTGGTGATCGAGTCTCCCGGGACGATGGTCGTGACCGCCGAGCCGTCGGGGTAGGTCCAGGCCGCCTCGCAGGTGCCGTCGCTCAGCGCCATGTTCCCCGTCGTGATCGTGCCGCCGGAGGCGGTGCCGTCATCGGTCCAGTAGGCCAGCGATCCGGCGCCCCCGAGAAGCAGGACCGCGGCGCTCGCGGCGGCCACTGCACCCTTCGTCGACTTCTTCATGTTTCTGTCCCCATCTCCACAGGGACGCGGTGCCCCCGTCATGTATGGGACCAAGGTCCCCCATAACGCAACGTTTTACGCGGAAACGGGACAATCGTTATGTTTTGAGGCTATTTGATGCATTCCTACGTTGGTTGTTCCCGTTTTCGAATCGTCCATGCACCGCACAACGCCGACGCGGCCACGCAGCCCCCGCTCGGGGGCCACGCAGCCGCGTCGGTTCGACGTGGGTCGGGTTCTACCAGCCACGCTCCGCGAACTGAATCGAGCGGGCCGGCTCGTCGACGTTGATGCCGACCATTGCCTCGCCGAGACCGCGGGAGACCTTGGCGACGACGTCGGGGTCGTCGTGGAAGGTGGTCGCCTTCACGATCGCCTCGGCGCGCTGGGCCGGGTTGCCGGACTTGAAGATGCCGGAGCCGACGAAGACGCCCTCGGCGCCGAGCTGCATCATCATCGCCGCGTCGGCCGGGGTCGCGATGCCACCGGCGGTGAACAGTACGACCGGGAGCTTGCCGTTGCTAGCGACCTCCTTGACCAGCTCGTAGGGGGCCTGGAGCTCCTTGGCCGCCACGTAGAGCTCGTCGTCGGCGAGCGCGCCGAGGCGGCGGATCTCGCGGCGGATCGTCCGCATGTGGGTGACCGCGTTGGACACGTCACCGGTGCCGGCCTCGCCCTTGGAGCGGATCATCGCCGCGCCCTCGGTGATGCGGCGCAGCGCCTCACCGAGGTTGGTCGCGCCGCACACGAACGGCACGGTGAAGGACCACTTGTCGATGTGGTTCTCGTAGTCGGCCGGGGTCAGCACCTCGGACTCGTCGATGTAGTCGACACCCAGGGACTGCAGCACCTGGGCCTCGGCGAAGTGACCGATCCGGGCCTTGGCCATGACGGGGATGGAGACGGCCTCGATGATGCCGTCGATCATGTCGGGGTCGGACATGCGGCTCACGCCGCCCTGGGCGCGGATGTCGGCCGGGACGCGCTCGAGCGCCATCACCGCCACCGCCCCGGCATCCTCGGCGATCTTCGCCTGCTCGGCGGTGACCACGTCCATGATCACGCCGCCCTTGAGCATCTCAGCCATCCCGCGCTTGACCCGCGAGGTTCCCGTCTCATTCGTGCTTGTAGCCATGTGGCGATCGTAAGTCGGGACCCGTCGTACGCCATCCTCGGAAAGCCCTGCTCAGGCCACTGTTCCCGAAGTGGACTGCTAGGAGGCCAGTGCTTCTACTGCTTCGGCCACGGCGGTGGGAGCGCCGGCCAGGGACCAGAGGACCCCGCCTGCCTCGACCTGGGCGGTGGTGCCGCCGGCGCCCAGGACCAGCGCGGCTCCGGGGAGGCGGTCCCAGTCGGGGACGGAGTGCTGGCAGAAGAGGTGGAGCCTGCCCTGGGCGATCGCGGTGAGGTCCATCGACCCGGAGCCGAGGATCCGGATGGAGGCGGCCTGGCTGGCGACCCGGACGTACGCCTCGCCGACCGGGTGCCTCAGCCTCGAGGGGTGGAGGTAGGTGGTCAGGCAGGCGTGGGCGAGCGGAGTGTCCGGCATCGCGTCGAGCCGGACGCCGTTGCGGGTGGTGGGCAGCTCGGGACCACCGATGTAGACGGCATCCTCGGCCGGTGAGTAGACGGCGCCCAGGACGATGCCGGTGCTGTCGGTCAGGGCCAGGGCGGAGCACCACCAGTCGAGGCCGCGTACGAAGTTGTAGGTGCCGTCGACGGGGTCGATGGTCCATACGCGGCCGGTGGACGACTCGCGGGCGGAGCCCTCCTCGCCGAGGATGCCGTCGCCCGGGTGTTCGGCGGTGAGGCGCTCCACGATCGCCGTCTCGGCTGCCTTGTCGGCGGCGGTGACCAGGTCGGAGACCGAGGTCTTGGTCTCGATCGAGTCGCCGATGCCCTCGCTGCGCATCTTCGCGGCGAGCGAGCCGGCGCCGCGGACGAGCTCGGTGGCCAGGCGTACGTCGTGTTCGCTCGGCACGGTCATGCCGACGCCTCCTCGGCGATGGCCTGCTTGCGGACGGTCCAGACGCGCTGCGCGACGGTGACGGTCGAGGCAACGGCGAGGATCCACAGCGCGATGTAGATCAGCAGGTCGAGGTCGAAGATGCCGGCGAAGCCGGTCAGCACCAGGACCAGGACGAGCCGGTCGGCTCGCTCGGCGATGCCGACGTTGGCGGTGAAGCCCAGCGACTCCGCGCGGGCGCGGGCGTAGGAGGTGACCGCGCCCATCACCACGCACCACAGGGTCAGCGCGAGATAGAGGTCGGAGTCGCCCGGGCCGGCGAAGTAGAGCGCCAGGCCACCGAAGACCGCGCCGTCGCCGATCCGGTCGAGGGTGGAGTCCCAGAACGCGCCGAACTTGCTCGTGCGCCCGACGGCGCGTGCCATCGCCCCGTCGATGAGGTCGCTGAAGACGAAGCAGGTGATGAAGATCGTGCCGGCCAGCAGCTCGCCGCGCGGGTAGAACGCCAGCGCCCCGACCGCTACTCCGATGGTGCCGACGAGCGTCACGACGTCGGGGCTGATCTTCAGCGCCACGAACAACCGGACGATGGGCGCGAGGACGACTCCCTGAACGAAGCCTTTGATGTGATCCAACATGGCGCGGCCACGCTATCGGATACCGCCGAGGCGTCACTCCCGCGCGCCGAAACGTCACCCACATTCTGCCGAGGCGTCACCCCCGTCGGGCGAGGCGTCACGTCCGTCGGGCGAGGCGTCACGTACGTCGGGCGAGGCGTCACGTACGTCGGGCGAGGCGTCACTCCCGTCGGCCGAGAGGTCGGGGATGACATCTCGGCCGACGTAACTGCCGTCTCGGCCGACCTAACTGCCGTCTCGGCCGACCTAACTGCCGCCTCGGCCGACCTAACTGCCGCCTCGGCCGACCTGGCTGACGCCTCGGCCGACCTGGCTGACGCCTCGGCTAGGTTCCTTCGGTCAGGTCGCGGACCTCGGCATAGCGGGTACGGACGGCGGGATCGGGGTCGGCGTCGTACGTCACCGAACCGGCGAGCTCCCACGACGGGGGCTCCACGCCGCCGGTGAGGACCCATGCGGCCTGGCGGGCGGCACCGTCGGCGACGTACTCCCCCGGCTCGGGCACGACGACCGGACGACCGAAGACGACGGGCGCGATCCGGCGGACCGCCTCTGACCTCGCGCCGCCGCCGACGAGCAGCACGCGGCGTACCTCGGCGCCCTGCTCCACCAATGCGTCGATGGCGTCGGCGAGGCCGCACAGCAGACCCTCGACCGCAGCGCGGGCCAGGTGGGCCGGCGTGGCGGTGGCGAGGGTGAGGCCGTGGAGTGCGCCCTTCGCGTCGGGGCGGTTGGGGGTGCGCTCGCCTTCCAGGTAGGGCACGAGGACCAGGCCGTCGGAGCCCGAGGGCGCTGACAGCGCGAGGTCGGAGAGCTCCTCGAGCGAGACGCCCAGCAGCGAGGCCGTCGAGGAGAGCACGCGCGCCGCGTTGAGGGTGCAGACCAGCGGCAGGAAGCGGCCGGTCGCGTCGGCGAAGCCCGCCACCGTGCCCGTCGTCTCCGCCGTCGGTGCCTCCGCCACCGCGCAGGCCACGCCCGAGGTGCCGATCGAGACCACCACGTCACCGGGCACAGCGCCCAGACCGAGGGCCGAGGCGGCGTTGTCTCCCGCACCGGCGCCGAGCAGCGCACCGGTGGAGAGAGCCGAGGACGTACGCCCCGCCGACTCCGCCGGACCGAGCACCCGCGGAAGGGCGAGGTCACCTCGGCCGAAGGCTCGCTCGAGCAGGTCGCGCCGGTAGTCCCCGGACGGCGTCGCCCAGTAGCCCGTGCCCGACGCGTCGGACCGGTCGGTCGTGAGCGTGTCCAGGCCGGCGGCCCCGGAGAGCTTCCAGGTCAGCCAGTCGTGCGGCAGGCAGACGCCGGCCACCTTCGCGGCCAGCTCGGGCTCGTTCTCGGCCAGCCAGCGCAGCTTGGTGATGGTGAACGAGGCCACCAGCACCGAACCCGTCTGGGCCGCCCACCGCTCCGCCCCGAGCTCGGCGTTGAGGGCATCGGCCGCGGGCGCGGAGCGGGTGTCGTTCCACAGCAGCGCGGGACGTACGACCTCACCTGCGGCGTCGAGCGTGACCATGCCGTGCTGCTGGCCGCCGACGGCGATGGCCTCGACGTCGTCGAGACCACCTGCCGCCGCGACCGCCTCACCGAGCGCGGTCCACCAGTGATCGGGGTGGACCTCGGTGCCGTCGGGGTGCTTGGCGCTCCCGGAACGTACGAGCTCACCCGTCGACGCGTCGCGGATGACGACCTTGCAGGACTGGGTCGAGGAGTCGACCCCGGCTACGAGCCTCATCTTCAGCGGAGACCGAGGAGGTGGTCCATCGCGAGCTGGTCGAGGTGCTCGAAGCCGAAGCCGTGGTCGAGCTTGTCGATGTCGTAGGACGCGTTGCGCAGGTCGTCGAGGGTCTCGCCCGCGGCCAGCGTCGGCTGGGCGAGCTCGTCGAGCTGGGACGCGGCGAGCGCGGCCTGGACCTCGGGGTCGGCGCGGAACGCCGCGGCGCGCTCCTTGAGTACGAGGTAGTTCTTCATGCAGCCGGCGGCCGAGGCCCACACGCCGGCCTCGTCCTCGGTGCGCGGCGGCTTGAAGTCGAAGTGGCGCGGGCCGTCGTAGCCCTTGCTCTCGAGCAGGTCGACGACGTTGAACGCACCGCGCAGGTTGCCGGCGCCGAAGCGCAGGTCCTGGTCGAAGCGCGGGCCGTGCTGGCCGTTGAGGTCGATGTGGAAGAGCTTGCCGTGCCACAGCGCCTGCGCGATGCCCGCAGCGAAGTTGACGCCGGCCATCTCCTCGTGACCGACCTCCGGGTTGAGACCGACCAGCTCGGGCCGCTCGAGGGAGTTGATGAAGGCGATGGCGTGGCCGATGGTCGGCAGCAGGATGTCACCACGGGGCTCGTTCGGCTTCGGCTCGATGGCGAAGCGGATGTCGTAGCCCTTCTCGGTCACGTAGTCGCCCAGCAGGTTGACCGCCTCGCGGTAGCGGTCGAGCGCGTGCGCGATGTCCTTCGCGGCGTGCGACTCGGCGCCTTCGCGGCCACCCCACATGACGTACGTCGTCGCCCCGAGCTCGGCGGCCAGGTCGATGTTCTTGGCGGTCTTGGCGATCGCGAAGCGACGGATGTCGCGGTCGTTGGAGGTGAAGCCGCCGTCCTTGAAGACGGAGTGGCTGAACAGGTTGGTGGTCGCCATCGGGACCTTCAGGCCGGTCTGCTCGAGAGCACCCTTGAGCTTGTCGATCTGTGCCTGGCGCTCGGCCTCGGTCGCGTCGAATTCGAAGACGTCGTTGTCGTGGAAGGTGATGCCGTAGGCGCCGATCTCGGCGAGCTTCTCCACCGAGTGCGCGATGTCCATCTGCGGGCGGGTCGGGCCGCCGAACACGTCGACGCCCTGCCAGCCGACGGTCCACAGGCCGAAGGTGAACTTGTCTTCCGGGGTGGGGGTGTACTCCGTCATTGCAGGTTCCTTACTTAGTTCACGACTTGGACTATCTCGCATCATCCAACGCGACGCACGTCACATTGTCAACCAGATGCCACATGAGGATGCCTCCTTGACCTCAAGTTCATGACTTGGTCTAATCCCTGCATGAACCCTCGCTCAGAGCCTGCGCAACATGCCGGGATGCGGGCGAGCAACCTCTCGCTCGTGCTCGGTGAGGTCGCTCGCACCGGCCCCGCCTCCCGCGCCCGGGTCGCCGCCCACACCGGCCTGACCAAGTCATCGGTCTCCGGTCTGGTGACCGACCTGATCCACGCCGGCCTGCTGGAGGAGAGCGCCCCGGCGGCGGTCGAGCGTGGCCGCCCGGCCACGGCACTCACCCTCGCCCCAGACGGTGCGGCCGGGCTCGGCCTAGAGATCAACGTCGACTACCTGGCCGCCGTCGTGACTGACCTGTCCGGTGCGCCGCGCTACCACCATGTCGTACGCAGCGACAACCGCGGCCGCGAGGTCGCCGAGGTGGTCGCCGACGTCCTGGAGATCGCCCGCACGGCCGCCCGCAGCGCGGCCTCCCAGGGTCTCCCCCTGGCCGCGGCCTGTGTGGCGGTGCCCGGCCTGACCGTCGACGGCACCGTCGTACGCACTCCCAACCTGGGCTGGACCCAGGTCGAGCTCGCCGCCGCGATCCGGGAGGGCACCGGGCTCGAGGTCGAGCTCGAGAACGAGGCCAACCTCGCCGCGCTCGGCGAGATGTGGTTCGGCGGCCACGAGCAGGACGGCAGCCCTCCGCGCGACTTCGTGCACGTCTCGGGCGAGATCGGCATCGGCGGCGGCATCGTGATCGACGGCCAGGTCTTCCGCGGGGCGCACGCCGGCGCCGGCGAGCTCGGCCACGTCGTGGTCGCTCCCGACGGTCCGCGGTGCGCCTGCGGCGGCCACGGCTGCCTGGAGCGGATGGCGGGACAGCAGGAGATCCTCGCCCGGGCGGGTGTGGAGACCATGGCCGACCTCACCAGGGCCTGCGAGGCGGGCGACCAGGCCGCGCTCGACGCCGTCGCCGACGCGGGCCGTTACCTCGGGATCGCGCTCGCCTCGGTCCTCACCCTCCTCGACCCGGCCGCTGTCGTGCTCGGGGGCGCGTTCGCCACGCTCGCGCCGTGGCTCTCCGCGGCGACCTCGGCCTCGATCAGCCACCACACCGGCGCCACCGAGCCGCCGCCGCTGCTGGTCTCCGGACTCGGCAGCGACGCGGCCGTGCGCGGCGCGGCCGGAACGGTCGTACGCCGCGTCATCGGTGACCCCGCGGCCTACCTGGCCCAGCACACAGCCCGCCGAGTCGGCTCGTCATGACGAGCCGACTCGACGGGAATCTCGGTCAGAACGAGCCGACTCGACGGGACTTCGCGGCCTAGCGTGAGACGGTCGCCGTCGTGATCCGAGGGTCGGCGGTGCTGACACGGTGGACCTCGCCGATGATCGTGACCAACGCCTTGTCGCTGCCCGACTCACCGGCGGCCGAGGCGGCGTCGACGCCGGAGAGCTCGGCGATACCCTCGGCGACCGCGGTGGCGACCTTCTCCCCGGCCGAGGCGGCCACCCAGACCTCGACATCGCCGGGCTCGACGATGCGGGTGAGACTGCGGTCGGTGAAGGCCAGCCGCGTCGTGGGCACCTCGAAGCGGACCGTCGCCGACTCGCCGGGACCCAACGCGACCCGCTGGTAGCCGAGCAGCTGCGAGACCGGCCTCACGACCGAAGCCAGCAGGTCGCGGCCGTAGAGCTGAACCACGTCCACACCCGCGACATCACCGAGGTTGGTGACGGTCACCTCGACTCCGAAGGTGCCACCGGCCGCGACGGAGCGCTCCGCCGAGAGCCCGCTGTAGCCGAAGGTGGTGTAGGAGAGACCGAAGCCGAACGGGCGCGCCGGCGTCGGGTCGGTGCTGGTGACCTCGGAGGGACCACCCAGCAGCGGCTGCAGGTAGCTGTAGGGCTGGGTCCCCGAGACCCGCGGCAGCGAGACCGGGAGCCGACCCGAGGGGTTGACCGCGCCGGAGATGACACGCGCGAGGGCCGGTCCGCCCTCCTCGCCGGGGAAGAACACCTGCAGCACCGCGGCCGGACGGGTCGCGTCGTCGAGCGCCCAGCCCAGTGCGTACGGCCTGCCGGTGACGACCACGAGCACGACCGGCGTCCCCGTCGCGACGACCGCGGAGACCAGCTCGCGCTGGACCCCGGGAAGGTCGAGCGACTCGGAGTCGTTGCCCTCCCCGACCGTGCCACGGCCGAAGAGCCCGGCCTGGTCACCGACGACGACCACGGCCACGTCCGCGCGCCGAGCCGCCGAGACCGCGGCCGGGAAGCCCGATCGGTCCGTGCCCTCGACCTCGCACCCGGCCACGACCTCGTACGAGGAGGCGCCGAGCTCGGCCCGGATCGCCTCGGCGACCGTCGGCAGCTCGATGCCCAGCGGCTGGTCGGGATAGCTCGCCATCACGTGGTTGACGAAGGAGTAGCACCCCATCAGCGCCTCGGGGCGGTCGGCGTTCGGGCCGATGACCGCCACCTTGGCGGGGGCCTCGCGCAGCGGGAGGATCCCGTCGTTGCTGAGCAGCACCACCGACTCCTCGGCCAGCCGGCGTGCCAGCGCGCGGTGGGCCGGGGAGTCCAGGTCGATCGACTCCGGCGCCCCCTCCTCCAGTCCGGCCAGGAAGGACTCGTCCAGCAGTCCGAGCGACTCCTTCTGCGCCAGTGCCCGCAACACCGCCCGGTCGACGAGCGACTCGGAGACCTCACCGGAGCGGATCAGCGCCGCGAGCGGCTCGAGGTAGGCATCGCCGCTCGGAAGCTCGATGTCGACACCGGCCTCGAGGGCGACCGCGGCGGCCCGTCCCCGGTCCGCGGCGATCGCGTGCATCACCGCCAGGAACGCGACACCGAAGTAGTCGGCCACCACGACCCCGTCGAAGCCCCAGGTCTCGCGCAGCAGCGTGGTGAGGTGCTCGACCGAGGAGTGCTGCGGCACCCCGTCGATGTCGTTGTAGGCCGCCATCACCGACTTCGCCCCGCCGTCCAGCACCGCCATCTCGAAGGGCGGCAGATAGATGTCGGCGATCTCGCGCGGACCCGCGGAGACGGGCGCATGGTTGCGGCCGGCGCGCGAGCCCGAGTAGGCGACGAAGTGCTTCAGTGTGGCGTGCACGCCGGCGGACTGAAGCCCCCGAACGTACGCAGTGGCGACCGTCCCGACGAGATAGGGGTCCTCGCCGATGGCCTCCTCGCAGCGGCCCCAGCGCGCGTCGCGGATCACGTCGAGCACCGGGGCGAGCCCCTGGTGCACGCCGAGCGCGCGCATGTCGGCGCCGATCGTCCGGGCCATCTCCTCGACGCCCTCGGGGTCGAAGGACGCACCCCAGGCCAGCGGCGTGGGGAAGGTTGCCGCCTGCCAGGTCGCCAGTCCGGTGAGGCACTCCTCGTGGACCAGAGCCGGGATCCCGAGCCGGGTCTGCGAGGCCAAGCGTCTCTGCTCGGCCCACAACCACGCGGCGCGCTCTGCGGGATCGACGGGCCGGGTGCCGTACACCCGGCTGTAGTGGCCGAGCCCGTGGGCGGTGATCTCGGGCAGTCGCCGGCCGTCGCCCGCGTCCATCTCGTCGGCCATCGGCGCGACGACGTCGCCGCCGCGGTCGAGCCAGTAGCCCACGATCTGGGCGAGCTTCTCCTCCAGGGTCATCCGTGCGTGCAGGTCGCGCACGCGCTCGGAGACCGGCGGCCAGGCGGGAAGGGGGGTGGAGTGAGCCACAGGTAGGTTCCGTTCTAGCCCTTGACCGCGCCCTGCAGGCCGCTGACGAGCCGGCGCTGGAAGGCGAGGAAGAGCACGAGGGCGGGGATCATCGCGAGCGTGGTGAACGCGAGGACACCGGCGGTGTCGGCGGAGTGCTCGGTCGAGAAGTCGGCGACGCCGAGCGGGAGGGTGCGCATCTTGTCCTGGAGCAGCAGCAGCGGCAGCAGGTAGGCGTTCCAGGAGGTCACGAACGCCAGCACACCGACAGTGATCATGCCCGGCACCGAGAGCGGCATCAGGACCCGCCAGAAGATGCCGATCCGGCTGGCGCCGTCCATCAGCGCCGCCTCCTCCAGCTCCTTGGGCAGCGCCATCAGGAACGGCCGCAGGATGACCACCGTCATCGGCAGCGCGAACGCCGCCTGCGGCAGGGCCACGCCCCACCAGGTGTTCGCCATCTGCAGGTTGCGGGTGATGATGATGAACAGCGGGATGATCGCCACGGCCGCCGGGAAGAGCAGGCCGAGCACGAAGACCATGAACAGCGCCTCGCGCCCCCGGAACTGGTAGCGAGCCAAGGGGTACGCCGCCATCAGCCCGAACACGACGGTCACCACCGTGGTGATGATCGCGATCATCGTCGAGTTGAGTGCGTACTGCCAGAACGACGGGTTGGACAGCACTCCGGCGTAGTTGCTCCACACCCACGGGTCGGGCAGCCCGGCCGGCTTGTCGGCGAGCTGGGCGTTGGTGCGGAAGCCGCCCAGCGCGCCGTAGAGGACCGGGCCGATGGTGATCGCGACGACGATCAGCGCGATCAGGTAGACCCACAGGTTGCCGCCGCCGCTGCGGCGGCGCGGGGTGAGATCGGCCATGAGGCTCATGCCGTGTCCTCCTTGGTGTCGCGGCGCAGGATCAGGACCTGGTAGGCCAGCGCCATCGCGAAGGCGATCACGAACAGGATCACCGAGGCAGCGCCCGCGATGCCGTAGTTGTGGCGCTTGGTGCCCTCGTCGATGAGGTACGTCGCCATGGTGTTCGTCGCGTTCGCGGGACCGCCCTGGGTGAGCACCCAGATCATGTCGAAGCACTGGATCGAGCCGATCATCGACAAGAAGGCCCAGGTACGCATGGTGGGGCCGAGCAGAGGGATCGTGATCCGCCACTGCGTCTGCCACCAGGAGGCGCCGTCGAGCTGGGCGGCCTCGTAGAGCTCCTCGGAGATGCCCTGCATACCGGCCAGGAAGAGCAGCACGGCCAGCCCGAGGTACTTCCAGGTCAGTACCAGGAGCACGATCCACAGGGCGTATTCCGGGGTGCCGAGCCAGCCCTGATCGGGCGGGGTCAGCCCGACCTTCGCGGTCAGCGCGTCGATGAAGCCGTACTGTGGCTGCAACAGCTGCAGCCAGATCACCGCGGCGATGACCTCGGCCAGGACGTACGGCACGAAGATGATCGTGCGCAGCAGGCCTTGGCCCCGCATCCTGCGGTTGAGCAGGAGCGCGATGGCCACACCCAGCGGGAGCTGGAGCAGGATCGAGCCCACCACGATGACCATGTTGTGGCCGACCGCGCTGCGGAAGACCTCGTCGCCGAGGACCTCGGCGTAGTTCTCCAGGCCGACGAAGTCGGTCAGGTCTCCGAAGCCCTTCCAGTCGTAGACCGAGAAGCGCACCGCGGTGACGATGGGCCAGGCGACGAAGAGCGCGATGAGCGCGAGTGCGGGGGTTACGAAGACCAGGATCTCCAGGCGCTTGCGCCAGTCGTCACCACGCCGGATCGGATCGGCAGAGCCGGTACCCCTGGTACCGCCGGGGGCCCGGCGTACAGGATCTGCACGCCGGGCATCCGATGTGGCGTGCCCTGGCGCCGCCGAAGCGGGCTCGGTCACGTCGTGTGTCACAGGTTCGGCTCACTTTTCCTTGTCAGCGGCGGCCTGGGTGGCCGTGACGATGTCGGCACCCGAGCCCTTGCCCGCGAACACGTTGACGATGGCGTCGTTCATCGCGCCGCCGACGGACTGGCCGAAGGCGGTGTCGAAGTAGAGCTGGACGTACGGCGCGCTGTCACGCACCTTGATCAGGTCGGCCAGCGCCGGGTCGGTCAGCGAGCCGACCGCGTCGGGGTTGGTCGGCAGACCCATGCCGTTCTCCGCAAAGCCCTTCTGGACGTCGGTGGAGAGCAGGTACTTCACGAAGTCGACCGAGGCGTCCGGAGCGCCCTCGGAGACGGCCCAGGCATCGCCGCCGCCCATCTGCGCGCCCGGGTCGCCCTGGCCGCCGGTGATGGTCGGGAAGGAGAACCAGCCGGTCTTCTCCCCCAGCCCCTGCTTGTCCTCGGTGATGCCCTGCATCACGCCCGGCTCCCAGTGGCCGGCGAGCTCCATGGCGACCTTGCCGGTCGCGAGGAGGCCGGAGGCCGAGGTCGGACCCTCCTGGGCGCCGGTGGAGAGGAAGCCCTTGTTGAACGGCTCCGTCGCGACGAGGTCGGCGACGTCGTCGCCGGCCTTGGTGAAGCAGGGGTCGGAGAAGTCGAGGCTCTTGACCGCATCGGTGAGCACGTCCTGCGAGCACTCCCGGACCGCGGTCCAGTAGTAGTAGTGCGCGGCCGGCCAGGCGTCCTTGGCACCGACCGAGACCGGCTGGATCTTCGCGGCCTTGAGCTTCTCGACGGCGGCGTCGAACTCCTCCATCGTCGTCGGCGCGGCGGTGATGCCGGCTTCGGCGAAGAGGTCCTTGTTGTACCAGAACCCGACGACGCCGATGGAGAACGGCAGAGCGTACGTCTTGTCGTCGACCTGCCAGCCGGCCACGGAGCCGCCGATCATCTCGATCTCGTCGGCCGCGTCCTCGGAGAGGTCCTTGGTCAGGCCCGCCTCGACATGGTCGGCGAGCTCGCCGCCGCCACGCTCCATGTAGACGTCCGGGACCTGCTCGGGATCACCGCTCTGGAACGCGGCGTCGAGCTTGGTGAGCATGTCCTCGTGGGCGAAGGCCTGCACCTTGACGTCGACGCCGGGGTTGGCCTTCTCGAAGTCCTTCGCGACCTGCTCGTAGTACCCCTTGCCGGGGTCGTTGTTGGAGTTATGCCACCAGATGATGGTGTTGTCGTCGCCACCGGAGTCGCCCGAGCCGCCACAACCGGTGGCGGCAATCATCAATCCGGCGCACAGCGCGGCGAGCGCTTGTGTCTTCCTCGACATCTTGGGACCTCTTCGTCACAGCTCTGGATGTGTGGGTTATGTGACTGCCGCCACATTGTCGGGGTCGAGCATGGCGCGTGCCGGGCGGTCGTGTCAATCGTTGTCGATAACGTTTTCGTAGATGGTTATCGGACATACCCCGAGTGGGCTACTGTCAGGGTCATGAGCACGCTCGACCAGCCCCGCCCCCGCCGGGTGACGATCACCGATGTGGCCAGGGAGGCCGGGGTCTCGGTGGCCACGGTCTCGAAGGTGATCAACGAGCGCTACGGGGTCAGCGAAGCGACGAGCGAGAAGGTCCTCGCGGTGATCGACGAGCTCGGCTACCAGTCGTCACTGATCGCCTCGAGCCTGCGCCGCAAGTCCACCGGAGTCATCGGCGTGCTCGTGGCCGAGTTCGAGCCCTACTCCGCCGAGCTCCTCAAGGGGATCTCGGCGGCTCTGGACGGCACCGGCTATGAGCTGTTGGCCCACGCCGGGCGCACCGGCGCCCACAACCACACCGGCTGGGAGCGCCGCTCGCTCTCCCGCCTCGGTCACACCCTGATCGACGGCGCGATCGTGGTCACGCCATCGATGATCATCACCGACGAGACCACCATCCCGGTCGTCGCGATCGACCCCCACACCGGACCGGACGGCCCGATGACCGTCGACGCCGACAACATCACCGGCGCCCGGCTCGCCGTCGACCATCTGGTCGGGCTCGGCCACCGGCGCATCGGGTTCCTCGGCGGGCGCCCCGACCTCCGCTCCGCCGGCCTGCGCGAGCAGGGCTACCGCGAGGCGCTCCACGCCGCCGGCCTGAGCGTCTCCCCCGACCTGATCCGGGTGGGCGGCTACCACCCCGAGCTAGCCGAGGCACCGGCCCGTGAGCTGCTCTCGCTCCCGGCCGGCGAGCGGCCCACCGCCATCTTCGCCGCCAACGACATCTCCGCGATCAAGGTCATCGAGGTCGCCGGCTCGCTCGGCCTGCGCGTGCCCGAGGACCTCTCGGTGATCGGCTTCGACAACGTACCCGAGGCTCGCGACGCCACTCCCCCGCTCACCACCGTCGCGCAGCCGCTCCATGAGATGGGCCGGGCCGCGCTCGGGCTCCTGCTCGAGCTGCTGGAGGGCAAGCAGACCGAGCGTCACCTGCGGCTGCCGGCCGAGCTGGTCGTACGCAGCAGCACGGCCCCGCCCGCGAAACCGTAGTTCTGGCGGGCCGAGAATGCAGTTGTGGCGGACC